>CAYJHM010000113.1:6730-7044 GCA_964369935.1 uncultured Rikenellaceae bacterium | reverse complement strand
ACTTAGATTTTGTGAACGCTGTACCGTTAAAGCTGTTATCAACCTTATAAGATACATTCGATGCAGTGATAGCCTCAGACACATCAACATCTTTACTCTCGGCAAGAGTTTTCTTTAGCTTAGCAATACCTGAGTGCACAAGTTCTGGTTTAAGCATTGCAATATATCCAAGAGCTTCGCTTTTGCTCTTATTCATAGCTAGCTCTAAAACAAAATTACCTGCAAGGTATGAACTAGGGTTCTTTGTAATGTAATCAGCCTTATAGTCACTAATAGATTGATTTGCCTTTTCATATAATTCCCTCGCACTATCG
>CAYJHM010000113.1:0-6719 GCA_964369935.1 uncultured Rikenellaceae bacterium | reverse complement strand
ACATTTTCAGGCATCTTGATATCATACGCTTTTTTTGTCATTTTTTGATAATCAAGTAAATCTTGAGTAAGTTTCGAACCCTCGACACTATTAATTATTACCTCATTCACCTTTTGAGATGTTCCATCATATTGAGTTATTGTCTTCTCTACAAGAGCTAAATTAAGATTCGTAACTCCATTCTCAACGAAAATTGTAATAGGTTGATATGCACCCTCAATCAATAATCGCGAATAGCTAGTCTCTGCTAAACTCTCCTCACTGGTAAATGTAAATTTCCCGTCTGATATAGTTTGAATAAGTGGTTCTTTGCTACTTGACATTCCAAGAGTTACTTTTCCAGATGTCATACCTTCGATGGTGCCTGTTAGTGTCCAACCTTTTTCGACCTTAGGGGCACACGATACTAATGCTAAAACAGCAAATAGTGATAGCAGTAAATGCTTAAAGTTTATCATATACTTAAGTTTTAAATTGTTTGGCTGCAAATATACACTATTTTTTCGACTTATACAAACATAAAAAAACACTCAATCATATTAAATCAAAAAACAATTAGTATCTTTGTGCATCTAAAATATTTATTGGCGATGTAAAACCGATAAAATAATAGCACATTTACAAGATGAAAGATTTTATAGCAATAGATTTTGAAACAGCAAATCAACACCGAACAAGTGTATGTAGCATTGGAATAGTGATTGTCCGCAATGGTGAAATTGTAGATCGATTTTACAGCTTAGTTAAGCCATACCCAAACTTCTATTCGAGATGGGCAACGGATTGTCATGGTTTATCGGCAAACGACACAAATGATGCTCCGCTTTTTGATGAAGTATGGCAGAAGATAGCCTCACGAGTTGAAGGGTTACCCTTTGTGGCACACAATAAGGTATTCGACGAACCGCATCTAATAAAGTGCCACGACCACTATGCGATACCCTATCCCAACTACGAATTTTTCTGCACTTTAAGGGCAGCAAAAAAGGCATTTCCTCATCTACCTAATCACCAACTACACACTGTTTCGGCACACTGCGGCTATCAATTAGATAATCACCATAACGCCCTAGCCGACGCTGAGGCTTGTGCTGAAATTGCATTACAAATACTTTAATATTTAGAAACTGTTTAAAATTTTCTCACGCAACTTACAGAGGCTCTTTAGATTTGCTTCTCACTTTTGCAAATATAACTAATAGTCCCGCTATAAGCTAGATTTGCAAAATCGACAATCAAAACCAAATAGCTATCTGTAAGTTAGGTAATAAAAATTTAAACAGTTTCTTAAAATATCAGCAAAAAAATTTGTACAATTAAAAAAAGATTACTACATTTGCAGAAATCAAAAATTTGAGTATGACAAGAGAACATAATATAGTTATTCTAAACTCCACACCGCTAAATAATAGTGGTGCAAGTTCTCTTTTACCTATATCTATGCGAATGCGTGGTATGATGATGTCTATGGATAATCATCTGTTCAACTGCGCATATAGTATTTTAATGTGATAATGTAGTATCACATATTAATTTTACTTATGAGTGTGTTGAACGAGGTTCAACACACTTTTTTTTGTATCTAATCATAAAAAAAATAACTGTATGAAAGTATTAAAATTTGGAGGTTCGTCACTAGCCAACAGTGACGCAATTAGAAGAGTAAAAGAAATTGTTGAAACAAGTGCTCATTCGCACAAGGTAATAGTAGTGGTTTCGGCACTAGGCGGAATAACTGATTCGCTTATTAGGGTGGCAAGATGTGCAGCAAACCGAGATGATAGCTATCAAGGGCAGATTTCCGAAATTAGATTACGCCATTTAACAATTGCAAATCAGGTTGTTACACACAATCGCAACTTAATTATTGAGACCCTAACCTATCAGTTAGAAAACTTATCAAACATTCTTAAAGGGGTATATTTGATAGGCGATTTATCGCCTAAAAGTCAAAATGTTATTGTCAGTTATGGCGAGAGATTATCTTCTATAATAGTCAGTGGAGTTATTCAAGGAGCAGAGCACTTTGATGCTATACAGTTTATTAAAACCACCCCCTACCATAACAAACACGCTATTGAGCTGCAACTCACCAATAGATTAATTAAAGAAACCATACATTACGATGAGTCGATTGCTGTAATTGGAGGATTTATCTCCTCAGATAGTACAACTGGAGATATCACAAACCTTGGACGTGGTGGTTCAGACTATACCGCATCACTTATAGCCTCGTCGCTATGTGCCTCTGAACTCGAAATATGGAGCGATGTAGATGGTTTTATGACTGCAGATCCGCGTGTTATACCTCACGCCCATACCATACCTGAGTTAAGTTTTGTTGAGGCAATGGAGCTATGTAACTTTGGTGCTAAGGTGATATATCCACCTACTATTTATCCTGCATACAATAGCAATATTCCCATACATATTAGAAACACATTTAACCCCAATGGACCATCTACTATTATCTCGGATACTGCAAAAGCAAAAGGTAAAGCCGTTGTTCGTGGCATCTCGTCGATTGATAACACAACCCTACTCACAATTACCGGATTGGGAATGGTTGGGGTAATAGGTGTTAATTATCGTATTTTTAAAGCACTTGCAAAAAGTGGTATAAGCGTATTTTTTGTATCTCAGGCTGCATCAGAAAACAATACATCTATCGGAGTTAGTTCGACAGATGGCAATCAAGCCCTAAAGTGCTTAACTGAAGAGTTTACCGAAGAGATTGAACGAGGCGAAATTAACTCTATCGAGAAAAAAGAGGATGTAGCAACAGTTGCTATTGTTGGCGAGGGTATGCGAGAGCAGTCGGGCATAATTGGCAAACTATTTGGCACTGTAGGCCGAAATGGAATCAATATTATCGCCTCGGCTCAAGGGGCAGGTGAAACAAATATATCATTCATAATAAAAAAGTGTAATCTACAAAAAACGTTAGGGGTAATACACGACTCGTTTTTCTTATCAGAGAATACACAACTAAATATTTTTTTGTCAGGAGTTGGCCTAGTAGGCGGAAACCTAATAAAGCAGATAACAGAGCAGCAAGAGATGCTGAAACGAGAGCTAGCTTTAGATATACGTGTTGTGGGTATAACAAACTCGAAACACTATATCTATTCGGAGGAGGGATTAAATCTTAATGAGTATAAAAACGAGCTTAATAGCTCGACCCTAACTACCTCGCCACAGATTTTTAGTGAGATGATTATACGCAAAAATCTATTTAATTCGGTATTTATCGACTGTACAGCTAGTACCGAAGTGGCACAGATATATGAAACTCTTTTAGAGAATAATATTTCAATAGTGGCGGCAAACAAAAGTGCCGCCTCATCAAACTACGCAAACTATCGAAAACTTAAAGATATAGCACGTAGTAATGGTGTAAAATTCCTGTTCGAGACAAATGTGGGCGCAGGGTTGCCTATAATCAACACTATTAACGATATGATTCGAAGTGGTGATAAAATTTTACGTATTGAGGCGGTAGTATCGGGCACATTAAACTATCTATTTAATGTAATGAGTGAGAATATTCCCCTTAGCAAAGCTGTTCAAATGGCATTAGATGCTGGATATGCCGAGCCCGATCCTAGGTTAGATCTTAATGGTATGGATGTTATTCGTAAGATTGTTATTCTATCTCGAGAAGCGGGATATGAGGTAGAGTGCTCGGATGTAAAGAGTGAACTATTCCTGCCACAGAGCCTATTCGACGGAGATTTAAAGGAGTTCTGGCAACAACTACCCAAAGAGGATGCGGTATTCGAACAGAAACGTAAGGAGCTAGCAGCCGAAGGTAAACGTTGGAGATATATAGCAACAATGGAGCGTGGCGAGTTGAGTGTCGCTCTGCGTAGTGTTGATAGCTTATCACCATTTTACGATCTAGAGGGTAGTAATAATGTAATCTTACTTACTACCAAGCGATATAATCATTATCCTCTTCAAATAAAGGGGTATGGCGCAGGGGCTGAGGTGACAGCCGCTGGAGTATTTGCCGATATTATTAACATTTCAAATTTATAGCACTATGAAACAAAAACATTTCGATACCCTACTGGTACACGCAGGATATAAACCTGAACAAACAACAAATGCTAGAGCTGTACCTATCTATCAAACTACAGCTTATACCTTTGACAGCTGCCAACAAGCGGCCAATCTCTTCGAGCTAAAAGAGGCTGGAAATATTTATACTAGACTACAAAACCCAACAACATCTGTCTTTGAAGAGCGTATGGCAGCAATAGAGGGTGGCGTTGGGGCATTAGCACTATCTTCAGGGCAGGCTTCACAGCTTATAGCTATCACCTCACTTATGAATGCTGGTCATAACTTTATTGCATCGCCCTACCTATACGGCGGAAGCTATAATCAGTTTAGGGTGACATTTAAAAATCTAGGTATTGAGGCTCGTTTTGCCGCTAGTGATAAAGCAGAGGATATTGAATCTTTAATCGATGAAAACACACGAGCAATATATGTTGAATCGTTGGGCAACCCTAGCTTCTCTATACCCGATTTTACTGCCCTATCAGAGGTGGCTAGACGTTATAGTATCCCTCTGATTGTTGATAATACATTTGGTGCTGGTGGTTATGTGTGTGCACCATTAAAGCTAGGAGCAAATATCGTAGTTGAATCTTCAACTAAATGGATAGGAGGTCATGGTGTAGCTATGGGTGGAGTTATTATTGATGGAGGTAACTTTAATTGGAATAATGGCAAATTTCCACAACTAAGCGAACCCTCGCAGGGGTATCACGGCATACGCTTCACCGAGATGTTTAAAGAGCAGGCATTTATAGTAAAGTGTCGTGTGGAAGGACTGCGCGATATGGGGGCCTGCCCATCACCTTTCGACTCGTTCTTGCTGATTCAAGGGTTAGAAACCCTCTCGCTGCGATTAGAGCGCGAATGCTGTAACGCATTAAAATTAGCTCACTACTTCTCTAACCACCCAAAAGTAAAGAGTGTTAGTTATCCTGGATTAGAGAGTCATTCGTCGCACAATAACGCTAAACGCTATCTACAAAATGGATTTGGAGGAGTATTATCAATCGAGCTAAAAGGAACAAAAGAGGATACGGTAACCTTTATCGAGGGGCTGGAATTAGTGTCGCACCTCACAAATGTAGGAGATTGCCGCACATTAATAACCCATCCAGCCTCGACCACACATCAGCAATTATCTACCGAGGCTCAACAGGCAGCAGGCATTACCCCTACCCTTTTGCGTATATCAGCAGGGATAGAGCATATTGAGGATATAATAGAAGATTTTGAGCAATCATTTAACCAAGTAAATAATGCTAAGAATATATAAGCACAATAGCCCCCTAAAATTGGAGTTAGGGGGCATAATCAACGAATTAACAATAGGTTATCACACTTACGGCAAGTGTAATAGCGATAAGAGTAATGTAATTTGGGTATGCCACGCACTTACGGCAAACTCGGATGTTAAAGAGTGGTGGCCCAACAGTGTAGAGAGTGGGCGATTCTTAGACCCCGACAAATATTTTATTGTGTGCGCTAATGTGTTAGGTTCGCAATACGGTACAACAGGGCCTCTATCAATTGACCCCACAACTGGAGAACCCTATTATCAAAATTTCCCTAGTATAACCATACGTGATATGGTAAAGTGCCATCAGATACTAGCAAAACACTTATCAATTAATAGCCTACATAGTTTAATGGGGAGTTCATTAGGTGGCTTTCAGGCTATGGAGTGGGCTATCTTAGAGCCCTCTATAACTCAGCATCTATATCTAATAGCAACAGCTCATAGGGCTTTACCGTGGGCAATAGCTTTAAACGAATCGCAGCGAATGGCAATTGAGTGCGATTACACCTATGGAGAAAAGCATCCAAACGCTGGTTCGGAGGGATTAAAGTGCGCCCGCTCGATAGCACTTCTAAGCTATCGAGGGCAAAAAGCTTACGATAAGACTCAACATGAAGATAGTTGTAGAGACAAAATAACAGGATTCCGAGCCGCTTCCTACCAAAGGTATCAAGGCGAGAAGTTAGCCTCTAGATTTAGTGCATACACCTATATGGTTATATCGAAGGTGTTTGATAGCCATAACATAGGACGTAACCGCAAAGGTTGCATTGAGGCACTTTCGCTAATTAGCTGCCAAACTACAGTAATTGCTGTAACAAGCGATTTGTTATTCCCAATAGAGGAGCATAAGTTTTTAGCTGCGCATATCCCAAATGCAAAATACTATGAGATTGAATCGGAATTCGGACACGATGGATTTTTAGTAGAAAACGAAAAGTTAAATAGAATTATCTGTGTTCGGTAAAAAAATCAAAAATCCAGATAGCTCATTAATTAAATGATGTTTACGGTTAATCTAGGGTTAGGGGGCTTGGAAAATTATTTTTATTGATTTTTTAGTACCCTGTATTCGATCTACAATTTCCCCAGACAATAATAAATTATTAGTCTCCGATAAAAAAATCAAAAATTGGTATAACTTGCAAAACAGTAGGCTTTTACGAACAATTTTAAAATAGGGGGCTTGGAAAATTATTTTTATTGATTTTTTAACCCCCTGCATTTGCGGTCTACCCAAAATCGGATTTAGGTGCGTTAGAGGTGCCCTAAAACACACCTGCGTAGTACGAGTGTACTTTATATGGTGTGTTTTAGGGTAGCTATGACGTGCATAAATTTGATCCGCAATTTC
>CAYJHM010000112.1:0-7072 GCA_964369935.1 uncultured Rikenellaceae bacterium | reverse complement strand
ACCCCCATTTCTGAGAATTACCTCAAAAATGGGGGTAGTATTTTGTTTTGAACGCAGCCCAAAGTGTTCGCTTTTTCCATAAGTGCGTTAGCTGTGGTGCATTACTCTTGCGAGTAAGAGAATGTGCCGCAGATGACGTGCTTATGGGAAAAGCCTTCTTGAACTAGAGTTTTGCGAATTAGCCCGTTTAGATTTTCGATCGAATTTGTAGTATAACTAGTCGCCCCTAAAAAAGAGGCGACTAGTTAATTGAATCTTTATTTTACATTTACATTAATATCTGTGAAATCTTTTCTTATCCCCTGAATATTAAGTGAGCGATATACCGAGTTTGATAGCTCTGGCCCTTTATAGAACCTCATATCTGAAAGAGCACTGAAAGCTCTTTCGTAATCTCCCTTTGTTCGAAGAGCAACCGCGTAATGATACACATTTGACTTAATAGGGTTAACTTTCAGAGCCTCCTCTGCCATTGCCACAACCTTATCTATATGTATCTTATTTCCCTTTGTATGATAATTTGAGATAATTATAGAGTATAACAATGACGAGTATAAATAAGGATTATCTTTTCCGTATTTGGTCAAAATTCCTTCAACCATCTCAATACCATCCCCATAGTTACCAGTATATAATTCTCTCTCTGCGGCTATGCACTCCTTATATAAATCGTAATATTTTACATCTAACCTCTTTAATCTTGAGTATATTTTCTTAATCTGCGCATCAGTGGTCTTTATACCCTCTTCGTTAGCCCTAAGATAATTAGAGGTGTTCATACGTACCATCGCCACATACATTTTTGAATATAATGATGGGATTGATGTATCGTACTTACTCTCAACACTCTCAAGATAGTCGAACAGACGAAGAAACTCTTGCGTTAAATAATCTTTTCCGATATTTTTATCAACCTCGCCACCACGTGATCCCCTACTATTGCGTGATGCCCCCAAAGAGATACTACTTTTCAATAAATTAGCATATCTAACATCTCTTTTTTGCTCTTCGGTTAAACCCTTAGCAAAATTTATCACCTCGGCTTGAACCTCACCAGGCTTATTTAATGCTAACACTTTGAACACATAGTCATTAAGAAGCTCATAACTCCTCTCGCCGTTGTTCCACCTATCAGCTAACGTTCTTTGCTCGGCGCCGAGGTTCGATTTAAGAGCCTTCTCGCCACGAGCGATAAATACATCGGACGAACAAGCGCCCCCTTGATTATCTAGTAAATTGCCATCTGCATCGAGATAGAAAAATGCAGGATAGCCTCTTGCTTTGAAATTTTTAAAGAATCCGTGACTACTCTCCTTCTCGGCATCAAGTTTAACATTGATAAAGTTCTTGTTGTAGAAATCGCCAACACTCTTAACAGGGAAAACCTCTCCCTCCATCTTCTTACAAGGACCTCACCACGTTGTATAAATATCAACAAAAATAGCCTTATTTTCGCTCTTCGCCTTAGCCTTTATCTCCTCGAAGCTACCTTTGTACCACACTACACCTTGACTAAAAGAAAAAGATACCATAAGAGTCATTACAAGACTCATTAACATTTTTTTCATATCAAAATTATTAATTGTATTAATAATAACTCCCCTCACTTATGCAAGGGGAGAAAGAAATTAGTTCACCTTATAATCTATATCTATAATCTTATCGCAATAACCTCCAATATATCTATCCACCTCAATAAGGTTAATACCTCCTTGTGTGCTAATTTGATAAATGATATATCCACCTTTTTGTGATGTTAAAGAGTTATCTTGCACATAAACCGTTACAGCATCAACTAACTTCACTGCATTAGGAACAGCTGAGTCGGTATCAGGGACACGCATATCACTAACCTCCATACCTGTAATTATCATATTTGTAGCCGATAAATCTACAAGCTCGCTCTCGGCTAAAGCACTACTTGAAGATGATAAATTTAGCGCATTGAGCGAGTATACCTTATTATTTGCAGTATAGAAAACGAAGTTGTCAATATATGGATGATTAGAGCAAGCTATATTATCCTTAAAGTTTGGTGCTTGGGCATCACTAATCGCCACCTTGTCGTGAGTAATAATATTACAAACGGTGTTGCGTCCTTCAACAACCCTCTCATCTTGAAATTTAAATGCTGTGTAAGCGCCTGTAGTTCGCTCTCTAGCTATTAAACAATAATTAACTGCTCCACCCATTTTCGCCTGTGATATATGCTCATAATTACCCATATTATTAGGGTCAAAATGTGTGGTGGTGGTTCCCGTGGCACCCGGAGCGTTTAATGCTCCCATATTCCAAGGAGTGTGGAATAGAAAACGACCATTTAAAACATCAAATAATATTGGTTGGCTATTCATCGATAGTGTCTGTTTAACACTATATGAACCCTCACCAGACCACGATACAAGCGGTGTAGCCTCCCAAGGAAGTGCACCCATATTTGTTGCTCGTTTGTGCAGATTACCATTAACTATAAGATACTCAATATTTCCTAATCTGCCGCAGTAATAGGCATCTATATCACCCTCATTGCTGTATCCCACATCAATAGCTTCGCGTATTGTATTTTGCTTCGTTAAAGTTATAGGATCAAGTGTATATCCTCCATCATAACTTTTACCAAATAACAGTACCGACTTCATATATGGCCTATAAATATTAGGGTTAATGTAATGAACACGTGCTGTTGTTGGCTCTAGTTCAATGCCATTATTAAGTTCAAATAAACTCTCTGCAAGAGTTCCGTTCGGTTTCTTTAGGTTAAGCCTTACCTTACTTTCATTCTCACATAAGATAAGCATACCACTTGTATAATCCGACTCTACTAATAAGCTACCAGTTAGTTCGGTAAATACTCCTGTTTTGTTATCAGTTACCCTATACACCAACTTATAATCCACACCAGGGGTTGCATCGGCACCACCTAGCACCACATTAAGAGTTTTCTCGGTAGAGATAGTGTCGCGCGGAACAGCTGTTGAGTGAATAAACCATACAAATGATAAGTCATCGTCATTGGCGGTTATTGTTGGTTCGATAATAAATGGTTCGCCAAGCTGAGCGGTGTAAGCTACCGAATCGTTAAAGTTAGTTATAACAACATTATTCAATGCTTTATATGCCACTGTGCTATTATCTTTCACACACGAAGTAACACCAAAAGCAACAACGAATAATATATATATTAATATATTTTTTTTCATACGTATATAATTTGTTTATTACATTAATAAATTACTATTAAAATGGCGCCCATGGTGCTATTGGTTTTCCATTTTCATCAACCGTCGGGTTCATAGCATAATATTGCGATAGTGCACGCCCCGCTCTCATATAGTAGCTATACTGATTTGTTCCACCTTGCGGAAAATCGTGTCCATACATAAGAACAAACTGCTTATGTTTAACTAACGAATATTCTCCCATATAAAGCTGAAGTAAACTATCCCAATATGATGGCTTAATTAGCTGATCGGTTAAATATATCCTCATTAGATTTTTATCCGTAAAGGCTATGTCAAATGTTTCGTTTGGAACAATCTCTAGATTAAAATGAACAAATTCGCTCTGTAAATTCGCACTGTTCTTCACATAAACAGGAATAGCAACCGAGGTGGCATTTGCAAGAAAAGTATACTCATCTTCTATCTCAAAGTGTGTTCCTCTTATTGCTGTCCCGCTATCTTCGGCAACCTCTAAATTAAATGTTTTATCCTCTGCGAATGGGATACCTAAAATTCGTACATTTAAATATATTGTATCCTCATCATATATTGTTGTTGTGAAGCTAAAATTTAAGCTATCCTCCACGGTATACTCTGGAAAGTATAAAGCTGCCTTATCACGATATGTCATCCTATCATTCTCTTGACACGAGATGGCAAAGAGAGCTATTATTGATAACACAAGAGATATTTTCATTATCTTCATAATTATATTTTTAAATTGTTATTCGTTAGATTTAATCATATTACCAAACTCCTGCTCGCCAACAGGTATAGGTAAAGTGTATTGCCCCACTTCGATACTCTTCGAATTATGAATACCTATCATATCGTAGTTCAAACGCTTAAAGAAGTAGAAAAGCTGACCTTCGCCCAAGAACTCACGCTTATACTCTAGCTCTATCTCTCCAGCTAGGTCAAGGTTCACGTCATTTTCTAGAGCTACTAGTCCACGCGCTGCTCTAATCTTATTTAAATACTCTAATGCCTTTACGTTATCGCTCTCACACTCGGCAGCTATTAGGAATAGTTCGGCCATTTTTAAAACGGGAACATGCTCCATATCAAAATACTTACTAAGAGTAAAAGTCTCATCACCATCTGGCGATATTAACCATAAAGCCTCTCTATACTCCACATCAGATGGACCTACTGGATATAATACATTCTTATCTTGGATTGTTAATTTAAGATACTCATCAGCATAACCCGTAACATCACCCGAAGCCATAAACATAAACTCCGTGTTATCCTCTAACTGAATAACATTAAACATAAGTAATATCTCGGTAGGCATTAACTTATTTGCCTCTTCTGGTGTGGCATCAGTTAATGATAACTCTAGAATATCCATCTCCTCGATAATTGCAAGAGCAGCCGCCTTATCTCCTGCGTATAGCTCTACACGAGCAAGCAGTAATTTTGTTGCATCCTCGTTAAATCTTATTCTATCGAACTCTTGCTCGATATTAGCAAAATTCTCTAAAGAGAGTTTTAAATCTGCACGCACTTTAGCTAGCACCTCTTTTACAGTCAGTTGTGGCTGCGCTGCAATACTCTCCTCTGAGTAGTAAGGTATTGCAGGGGCATTAATATCAACTGCTGGCGATGGTGCAAATAGCCTTAATATATCAAAATGTAGAAATGCACGTAGGGCTAATGCCTCGGCTCTAATACTACTTTTTTTAACTTCCGAGAAAGCTGTTGTCTCCTCTAAATACTCCAATGCAACGTTCAGATTATTGATTCCCATATACATATGGCGCCAAATTGTATTAATTTTATTCTCTTGCGTTGCCTCTGTATAGTCGTATCTATCTACATAATAGTATTCATGGCTTGTTGAGTTACCAAGATCCCAATAATCTGCACGAACATCATTAAACCCATAAGTTAGCTCCTTACCATACAAATCTGAGGTTACCATTAACTGGTACACCGCTGTAAGAGCATCCCTAAAGCCTTGTTCGTTCTTAAATAAATCCTCTGCCTTTATGTTGGTAGAAGGCGACACATCAAACCAGCTATTACACGATATGGTTGATATTGCCATCAATGCGCCAACAAAAATATTCTTTATATTCATACGTTTATAATTTGTTTTTTATCTATCGTATGTAACTCAGCAAAAAATTAAAATGATTCACTGTGGTGAAATTATTATGATAATTTTATGCTTCGTTTCATAATCCAATAATATTTAAATTAATTTACTCTTCATCAATTAACTAAAAGGTAATCTGTACACCCAACGAGAATTTTCTCGCATACGGATATTCGGTACCACGCTCCATTTTTACTGTCGATTTAGTGAAGATATCATTACCAATAGCTGTTACACGCAGTTTTTCAATACCATACTTTTTTAAAGCCTCAACATTAAATAGGTACGACACATTTAGAGAGGTGAATCTTAACATATTCTCTAACTCGATAAAACGTGAAGTTGGATAAGTAATTGAATTATCTGCTATATTCTTGTAGTAAGCAATATCACCAGCTTTTTGCCAACGATCGTATAGTATACGTGCATCGCCATTAAATTGTGGCGACACATTCTCTATCTTATTAACAAGAGTGGTATTATATACGTATCCACCAACGCTATATTGGAAATTAGCATTAAGAGAGAACCCTTTATACGACACTATTGCGCCAAAATTCCCCTCAAAATTAGGGTCGGTACTTGCTATCGGACGTTCGTTATTTACATCATATACATTGGTACGTTCGCCATTATTATCTAGAAATATCTCGTCACCTGTTGCTGGGTCTATACCTAACGACTCTTGTGCCCATATCATATTTAAGCTCTCGCCCTCCATATATTTAACCTTCGGCTTAGTGCTGCTATCTGCTGATTGCTCGGCGTTATATGCTGTTAGTGCATCGTTGATATTTAGTAACTTATTTCTGTTGTGAACAAGATTAACAACAAGATCAATCCTTAAATCTCTTGATAGAGCCCTTATGATACCTCCTTTTAAGTTAAGTTCGATACCCTTATTCGACACATTACCAAGATTTGATTTATATGAATAATATCCTGTTGATGGCGCTAGGGTAAAATCTATCAGTTTATCTTTTGTTAAGTTGTCGTAGTAGTTAAAGTAACCAGATATACGATTATCTAAAATCGCGAAGTCTACTCCAACATTAAACTTTCTTGTCACTTGCCACTTTAGATCGGTGTTACCGTACGCCATAATAAGTGCTCCAACTTCATCACCATAAGTTATATCGTTAATAGATGAATTTTTATAGGTCAGCATCTTCATAGCTTGATAAGGAGAGAAATTCTGTCCCCCTGTTGTGCCATACGACACACGTGGTTTTAACATAGTAACAATACTATTATCGCCTAAGAATTTCTCGTTATGAATGTTCCAACCAGCACCTACGGCATAGAATGTACCCCAACGTTTGTTTGAACCAAATATTGAAGATGCATCACTTGTCAGCGACACGTCGAAAAGCAGACGACTATCGTAGTTGTAGTTAGCATTCAGCGTAACACCCATTGTGCGCGAGATACTTTCACTACCAAGTGGACGGTCGTTCTCTTTGAATGTAGTAGACATACTTACGTGATCGAAGTTGTCGTTAGGGAAATTCCAAGCTGTGTAAGAGTGCGAATCACTAACACTCTCGCTTACCTTATATACAGCAACAGCATTAAGTACGTGTTTCTCTTCAAACACTTTAAAGTAACTAGCCGAAGCGTTCACATCATAAGAGAATGATGTAGTTGTACCTTTATTATAACTACCTATATTATCTAAGCTCTCATTGTCGTAAACATTAGCTGGTTTAAAATCTGTATGACCATTTGGTTTGAAAACATCGCTAAT
>CAYJHM010000111.1:0-7196 GCA_964369935.1 uncultured Rikenellaceae bacterium | reverse complement strand
AACTAAAAGCTAATATTTACCCCCATTTCTGAGAATTATCTCAAAAATGGGGGTACTATTTTGTTTTGAACGTAGCCCAAAGTGTTCGCTTTTTCCATAAGTGCGTTAGCTGTGGTGCATTACTCTTGCGAGTAAGAGAATGTGCCGCAGATGACGTGCTTATGGGAAAAGCCTTCTTGAACTAGAGTTTTGCGAAGTAGTCTATTAATAATCCTTATTCGTCGTTGTTATCTATGTCTCTGGTTGAGATATAGTTACGCCATTTTTCTATGCAGTTAGTCATGTCATCGGCTAATTCCGACTCGAAGTGCATCCACTCGCCTGTTGTAGGGTGAGTGAAGCCTAAGCTTTTAGCGTGTAGTGCTTGGCGAGGCAGAATAGCAAAACAGTTATTTACAAACTGCTTGTACTTAGTGAATGTTGTGCCACGTAGAATTTTATCGCCACCATATCTCTCGTCATTAAAGAGAGGGTGCCCTAGATGCTCCATGTGTACACGTATTTGATGAGTACGCCCAGTCTCTAACTTACACTCGATGAGGCTAACATAACCCAATTGCTCGATTAATTTATAGTGGGTTACAGCATGCTTTCCTATACCACTAGCTGGCGAGAATACAGCCATCTTCATTCTGTCTTTTAGTGAGCGAGCAATATTACCCTCGATTCTGCCGATAGGTTCATCTAAATCACCCCACACAAGGGCAACATAACGACGTTCGATTGTATGGTCGAAGAACTGCTTTGCGAGCTTCGTAAGTGCCAACTCGGTTTTTGCTATAACCATAAGCCCCGAAGTATTTTTATCAATACGGTGAACTAGACCCGCACGCATATCGCCACCTTGAAACAGTGGTAGGGTAGATAGGTGATAAGTTATGGCATTAACTAGTGTGCCACTCCAATTTCCAAAGCCAGGATGCACAACCATTCCTGCCTCTTTATTGATAACCATTACATCATTATCCTCGTACACAATATTTAGAGGGATATTTTCAGCATACACTTCATGGTGCGATGGAGGGTATGGGAGTAAGATAGAAATCTTATCTAAAGGTTTAATTTTATAACTTGATTTAACAGCCTTCCCCGCTACATATATATTGCCTGCATCGGCAGCTAGCTGTATACGATTGCGTGAGGTGTTCTCCATACGTGAAGTGAGGAATTTATCTACCCTCATCATTGTTTGCCCCTTATCAACTGTGATGGTGAAATGTTCGTACATCTCCTCAGTCTCTTCGAGATTGTGTTCATTATCAATTGCGCCATCTAATAACTCGTTGTTGGCACTGTCATATATCATATTTTCTTCCATCTATTTTCCTATTGCACCTCCATTATAGAGATTGATGCGTTGATTAATTAGCGAATCAATTGCTAATTCTAACTCGTTGGCACGTAATCCGTTATTTATTGTTGTGTATAACTCGCGAAGCTGAATAACAGATAAATCAGTTCTCTCCCTCATCTGTTTTGGGACGCTATACAATAAACGATACGTAGAGTAGATAGGAACTTCGTTTTTACTCTTTACAATTAACTCATCGAGCTCGGTTTCCGATATCTCAATAAGTTGTTTAGTCTGTTCGATTGCAGTGAGATAGCTTGATGCTTTTTTCTCGCTATTTGTGATATACAGCGTGATGGTTTGTCCATAGGCAACACTATTATCAGGGTGAGGAGATTGCGCATACACCATTGCACTCCAAAGGGAATTTTTGTTTACTGTGCTGTCTGGTACGATACTACTGTTAAGACCCTCTTGAGCAAGCATTCCCTTAACCGAATTATATTTCTGACCTACAACCAATGGGACACGTAAAACAGGGGCGGTGTTACTTAACCCCACATAGAGAGTAACCGAGCTATAAAGCGGCACACTTAATTCAGAATCTTTAGTTATCTCTTTGCCTTTATACTCCTGTTTTAATACATTGTTTGTTGCTATATCTTTAACATATATGAGCGAATCAACCAATATCCCCTCGCGTTGAAGGGTGCTCTGTGCTTGACGTAACGAAAAGCCTGTAACATAAGGGATTGTAACCTTACGGGGCGAACTAATATTTGTTGATATGGTAACTCTACGTCCCGATTTTACTGCACTACCAGCTTTTGGGTACTGATCGATAATCGCCCCAGGAGCAGCAGACTCGACATATAGAGAATCGATTACATCAAAGCGTAGAGCCATAGTATCGGTAGCTATTGAAGCTTGCGCTATGGTCATACCTGTTAGGTCGGGTAAAATATGCCTCTCACCGTGGCGTGAATAGTTATTTAGCGAGTAGATAGAGATGAATATTATTGCAATAATGATAGCAAAGGCGAGCAATAAAGTGCGTATCCATGAACGGATAATCTGCTTTTTAAGAGGCTCCTCCCTATTGCCACCCCTATTTTTATTTGTTACTAATTTTTTAAAATCCATACACTTATATAAGTAGAGTTTAATAATATTTTACATCCTCAATATCTTCATAGCTCCATTCAAATCGAAATTTACGCCCTGATATTGTGATATCTATGGTTAAAAGCCCCCCTTCAGGCTCGTAACCTCGTTTGATTAGTATAATTCCTGTAACACCCTCGTTTGGATTGAGAGTGTTTGAACGTATATAGTTGCGCTCAATACGTAACTTATATAGTGCTGTGTTACCATCAGCGTAAGCCCTATCTATATCGGTTGTTGTGTTTGCTTTATAGCCCAATATAGTGCGCGACTCGACTGCATAATTAGAGATGTCATCTCTGTTTATCGGATAGATAATCATCTCAGGGTTATCAATATAGTTCGAGCCATCTCCTAACACAAAACGCCTTAAACGAATTTTTCGCATATAATCGTCGAGTGTCATAATTTTAAGAATAGCTCTTTTCCGTCCTTCACCTGAATAGGCTTCAATATTACGAGTTAAGAGTGTGATATCCTTATCTCGCAGATTAGCAAGCTCGATACGAACACGGTAATACTTACCAAAAGCATTAACCCTTTGGGCTGTTGCACTTACCGCAATACTATCAGTAATTTTAGTATGGTAATAAGCATCATTCATATAGAAGTGCGAGACAGTATCTCGTATTGGCTCATTGCTCTCTGTTGCACGATTTTTACTGCTTATAGAGTAGTTATGATTTTGCGACCATAATGAATTAGTGGTTGCAAACGCCAAGATAACTAATATTATTAATCTCGCCCCCATAATCGCCATGCTATGGTATAATTCCTCGCTCGGAGCTCTTAACAAACTCCACTATGTAGTTACGATACTCTGTTTCGGGAACCTCGTTAATAATCATCTCGCAAGCGGTAGATACATTCTGGCATCCGCTATAAAGATAGTTATATATGCTCTTAATCTGTGTAATGCTGCCAGCATCGAACCCTCGACGACGAAGCCCTACAAGATTAAGCCCGTGGTATGAAACAGGGTTACGCCCAGCCATAACATAAGGAGGCACATCTTTTGTTACCATACAGCCGCCTGCTGTCATAGAGTGAGCCCCAACTTTACAGAATTGATGAACAGCTGCGTGGCCGCCTAATATAGCCCAGTCGTCTACCGTTACCTCGCCAGCAATTGAAACATTATTGGCAAGAATCACATTATTACCCACAAACGAATCGTGAGCAACGTGTGCCGAGGCCATCAGAAGGCAGTTGTCGCCAACCTTTGTCATTCCTTTACTTGCCGACCCTCTATTAACTGTTGCGCACTCACGTATGGTGGTGTTATTACCCACTACAGCAATCGAATATTCGCCTTTAAACTTCAAATCTTGTGGTATACCAGCAATAACAGCTCCATTATGTATTGTACAGTCATTACCTACACGTGCTCCATTTAGCAGAGAGGCATTAGATAGAATTTTAGTCCTATCGCCAATAATAACATCACCTTCTATATAAACAAAAGGGGCAATTTCAACATCAACACCTAATTGAGCGTCGGGGTGAATATATGCTAGTTCACTTATCTTGTTACTCATAATGCTATTTGTTTTTAGAAATCTGCGCTACAAGGAGTGCCTCTGTTGCTAAGTTGCTACCAACATAGGCTTTAGCACTCATTTTTACTATCCCCCTACGTATAGGCTCAGTAAGCTCTAGGGCAAATAAAAGAGTATCGCCAGGCACAACTTTACGCTTAAACTTAACCTCATCAATCTTTAAGAAGTAGGTTGAGTAACACTCAGGGTCGGTAACCGAGCTAAGAGCAAGTATACCTCCACACTGTGCCATAGCCTCGATAATAAGAACACCAGGCATAACAGGCTCCTCAGGGAAGTGCCCAACAAAGAACCCTTCGTTCATTGTTACATTCTTAATGCCATACACACTCTTCTCGTCCATAGCCATAATCTTATCAACCAATAGGAATGGTGGGCGGTGAGGTATAATATTTTTTATTGCATTTATATCGTATATTGGCTCGGCATCTTGATCGTACTTGAACTTAGGCTTCGACGAATCACGCTTATAGCATTTACGTAGAACTCTAGCAAACTCGGTGTTAGCATAGTGCCCTGGCCTTGATGCAAATACCTTACCCTTTAAACGCACACCTACAAGATATAAATCACCCACTAAATCAAGTAGTTTATGACGTGCAATCTCGTTCTCGTGGCGCAGTTCGATATTGTTAAGATAACCCTTATTTGTTACCTCTATCTGACGACCAAATAGTTTGCTTAAGCGTTGGCTTTGAGCCTCATCAATACACTCTTCAGCTATTACAATTGCATTATCTACATCGCCACCCTTGATAAGCTCTTTTTCGATAAGTGGTTCAATATCGTGCAGGAATACAAATGTACGGCAAGGGGCTATCTCAGTAATAATATCAGTAGCGTCGGTCAGTTCGGCAAATTGCTTGCCCACAACCGATGAACCATAATCAATATTTACATTAATAGAGAATTGATCATCAGGGAAAATAGCGATAGTTACTTCGTTCTCTTCGTCTACATACTCGCATTTTTCTGGTATCGAGTAGTACTCTAATTCGGCATTTTGCTGTTTTAATCCTATCTTATCAAAAGCCTCAACATAACGCTTAGCCGAACCATCTAAGATTGGAACCTCGGGCGAATCTATCTCGATAAGTGCATTATCTACACCTGTGCCCCATAGTGCAGCCATTAAATGTTCGATAGTTGAAACTTTAGCTTCGCCCCTAGCAATTGTTGTGCTACGTGATGTTTCAACAACATTATCAACTATAGCCGCTACCATTGGTTTATTCTCTAAATCGACCCTTTTGAACTGAATGCCAAAATTTTCATCTGCCGGATAGACTGTCATAGTGACCTCTAAACCTGTATGCAGACCCTTACCCGAAAACTTAACCGAGTGGTTTAATGTTTTTTGATACTCTATCATTTTATTGTACATATTAAAGCACAAAGAATCAATTGATTAACTCTTTGTGGTTGATTATTCTAATTTTATTGGGTACAAATTTAATGATTTTTTTTTGAATTTCAATAAAATTAAACCACTTAATCGTTCATTATGCGAAAATTACCTATTAACCTGTGTTTCTTATCCAAAACTCAGGTTATTATCTGTTATGGTTGAAGTGTTGCTTTGCTGTGCTATTAGTGGGGTACTGTAACGTATCAAGCTGCTCAACGCACTTTTTAATGTCGGCAATAAGTAAATCGGCTAAATCTATACCAGTGCCTTGACGAATAACTACTCGCATAATAACAGTCTCCTCCATATCTGCTGGCATCGAGTAGGCTGGAACCTGCCACCCTTCGATATGTAGAGCATCCGAGAGGTCGTAGAGAGTCCATTTTCGCTCCGAATCCTCTTTAAGTTTCCAAGCAAATAGCGGATTAGGTAACTCGTTGGATAGCATCTCGAAAATCTTCATCTTTTTTAGCTCTTCTCGCAGTTTGCTGCATACATCAATGCAGGCACTTTGAATTGCTTTATACCCCTCGTAACCTAACCTGATAAATTGATAATATTGTGCTAACACCTGATTGCCAGGTCGTGAGAAGTTAATAGAAATGCTAGGAACCGAATCGCCAAGATAATTGACAGCAAAATTCATCTCGCTAGGTAAAGCCTCATTATTTCGCCATACAATCCACCCAACACCAGGGTATATAAGTCCAAATTTATGCCCCGAAACACTTATCGACATAACCCACTTAAGTCTAAAATCCCATACTGTATCGGGTTGTGTGAATGGTAAAATAAATCCTCCAGTTGCTGCATCAACGTGGATAGGAATCTCCCATCCATTTTTATTGTTTAGCTCCTCTAAGGCGCGGTTAATTGTTTCAACATTATCGTTTAGCCCTGTGATAGTGACCCCTAAAATTGGAACAACACAAATTGTGTTTTCGTCGCAGTAGCTGATAAAGTCACCCTTGTCGAGAGTAATATTATGCTCGGTTACAGGTACAGCTCGAAGTTCAACATCCCAGTAAATTGCAAACTTCTCCCATACCACCTGATAACACGAGGAGATAACAAAATTTGGTTTATCGGTAGGTTTACCCTCGGCGATGCGTCGTTTTTGCCAACGTTTAAGGGCTGCAATACCCCCCAACATACATGCCTCCGACGAGCCAATCGTACTTGTGCCCGTGCAGTAGGGTTCTTCGTTGGTGTTCCATAGATTGGCTATAATATTCACACATCTACGCTCAATTTCGGCAGTTTGCGGATACTCGGTCTTATCGATCATATTCTTATCCATATTCTCGATCATAATACGCCTAGCGTGCTCGTCCATCCAGGTAGATACGAATGTTGCGAGATTAAGACGTGAGTTTCCATCAATCATAGCCTCATCGTGCACCATCTGATAGGCAGCATCGGCTGCGGAGGTCTCTCTAGGAATAACGTACTTCGGAGCGACACGGCTCTCTAAATCACCACCAAAAATTGGCTCATTCATCATTTTTTTCATACGATTATAATTTGTTATTAGTTGTAATACAAATAAATCGTTTACAGCAACTTCTATACCACTTGAATAGTACCTATATGAATGATTATTTTTTTTGTAACATGATGATAGATAGTGATATGGTAACTATTCCTATAATTGAATATATGTCGGGAGACTCGTTTGGAAGAACTAACCAGCTGATTGTGACCCCAAAAACAGGAACCAAGAATTTCCATATATTAAGTTCGGAAACTTTCACACCTGGCAGATTTAGTAAGT
>CAYJHM010000110.1:0-7240 GCA_964369935.1 uncultured Rikenellaceae bacterium | reverse complement strand
TATTAGCTTTTAGTTATTTTAACACATTGCAAGTCAGGTGATTTGCATTTAGGGAATCTACCTATTTTTGGCATCATTGCCGAAGAAATGGGGTGAATTTTATCTTTGTAGCTGCTTTATTGTGCTGTAAGTCAAGTGATTTGTATTTTAGGGGATTGTGCTAAGTAGCTGTAAAATAGTTAAAAAGCTTTTGTTGCTTAAGTGCTTTTTAAGTATATTTACTGCTTCACGCTTGGTATTGTATACAGTTTGAATATTATATCCTAGCATATTGGCTATCTCATTTGATTTGTACCCCTTAGTCACTAGCTCAATAACCTTAGCATATTTAGATGGTAATATCTTATATGCCTCCTCAACAAGTGCGTAGAGGTTACTATCGAACACATCGAACGCAAAATTTTCCTCTACCTGTATCTGATTACGATAATTTGCTTGAACGTCTAGGTGCTTAATATAGTTTAAGTACCCTTTTTTGATGTATATAACAGCGAACGCCTTTAATTTACTAATCGATTCGAAATTTAACTCTGATTTATCCCAGATATGCAAAAATGTGTCTTGTATAATATCAGCCGCATCAATGGTAGTGGTAGAGTAGAGTGACGAAGCATATAAGTAAAGCGATGAATATAGTTGCTTATACATTGCAGAGAAACCGAGAGGGTCTCGACGATTGAAATCCTCTAGTTGCGAATTATTCTTAATGGTTGCTCTACTAATTGTCATAATTAACTATTGTGATTACTGCAAAGGTATCTATTTTATTTGATATTTTAAAGTTTTTATAAAAAAAAGTAACTTTTTTAAGTAGATTTATACCTTTTAGATTGATTCATATATATAAGACAAGAAATTATGACGAAAAAAGAAGAAAATATAGTAATTGAGGCTCAAGAGTGTGCATATTCACTATTCGAGCAGGTGATGGATGAGAATGAAAATAATCAGCCTCGGCTTGATAGTCGAACAAAAGAGTATATAGCCCGAACCCTAGAGAGTGCAGATAGGTATGATACATACGTACAAGAAATGCGCAAATTAAACCTAAATGCTAAAGAACAACAACTATTATCGATTATTAATAAGCGAAATGTTCCAAACGCAAAAAGGTTAGTGCGAAGATGGATAATAGGGGTGTCTGCTGCAGCAATAATAGCTATTTCGATGTTGATTTTTACCCCTAAAACAGATCAGCAAAAGGGTGATATTATTGCTATTGGCGTAGATAAAGAGCTTCAAGTGATTGAGCCCACCTTAATTGTAGCAAATAATAATAGTTATGTGCTATCTGAGGCAACTACAATTAATAGCATAATTAGCAGCGATGGTGGTACAAAAGCGACGAACGAGCTAGCACCAAAGCAAGAGTATAACACCATAATCGTACCATCAAAACATAGCTATAAGGCAACGCTACCTGATGGTAGCATAGTGACTCTTAATGCAAATAGTAGATTAGAGTTTCCATCTAATTTTTCTGCAACCGAACGTAAAGTTTCGCTATATGGCGAGGCTTACTTTGAAGTTAATAAGGGTAGCACTCCGTTTATTGTTAGCTCTTGTGGTACAACAGTAATGGTGTATGGAACAAAATTTAATGTTAGGGCAGTAGATAGCACTAAAGTAGAGACGGTATTAGTGAGTGGAAGTGTGGGGGTAACAAACGATACAATTAAAAATTATCGTATGCTAGTACCAAACCAGAGAGCGCAACTATCAGCTAGTTCACAAATTGTTGAGGTTGATAGTGTGAATGCCCACGAATATATAGAGTGGTTAGGGGGGAGCTTTAACTATACCAATCGTTCGTTTGATATGATATTAAGAGATTTAGCTTCGTGGTATGGTGTTACATTTAATGTGGAGGCAAACATAGTACCAAGCGATGTTAAATTAACGCTATTTACTCCGAAGAGTGATTCTATTACTGAAGTGATAGATGTTATTGAACTAATTTCGAACTATATATTTATTAGGGAAGGAGGTGATGAGTATACAGTATCAAGGATACAGTAAATTAAGGGTTGGAAGTTATTCTGATCAACTATAATCGTACGAAGGTTAGTTGTAATAACCTGTATGATAAACTATTAATCAATTATCAAAACAAAAGTATGAAAAAAATTCTATTTTTCAAGAAAAGTTATCGTCTTTTAGCGATAGCATCGCTAATTTTGATACTTATGGTATCGGAGTTACCCAAAGCCGTGGCCTCGTCTGTGAGCAAGGCGGCAAGCGTAACTCAACTAATTACAGATAATCGCATATCTATAGATGTAAAAAGTGGTACATTAAGTCAAATAATGGCCGAGATATGCACTAAGAGCGGTATTAAATTTGGATTCATTGAGGGTATAGTAATCGATGAGACTAAATTGTACTCGCTAACCCTTAACAATGTTACAACTAAAACAGCTATCACTACTCTTTTGACAGACACAAATTACACATTCGTTATAGAGGATGATGTGGTGTTAATAGTTGAAAAACCATTTACAGCGCAACCTCAAGAACAAAAAATTACTGTTAAAGGTAAGGTGGTAGATAACGAGAATAAACCCGTAGTAGGGGCAACCGTAATTATTGAAAGTACCAATGAAGGTGCAATTACCGATGATGCAGGGCAATTTACCTTACAGGCAAAGCTAGGTGATGTATTAGTAGTTTCATTTACTGGTTACCTAGAGCAAAATGTTACTGTTACTAGTGATGTTATGAATGTAACCCTAGAGGTGGATAATCTAATGGTAGATGATGTAGTTGTTACAGGTCTTGTGACAAAACCTAAGAGTGGTTTCGCAGGGGCAGCAACTACAATTACTAAAAAAGAGTTACAGAGAGTAAGTACAGGTAATATTTTTACCACATTATCGATGTTAGATGCAGGATTTAAGATTGAGGAGAATAATATAGATGGTTCGAACCCTAATACGCTACCCGATTTTACTATTCGTGGTAGAGGTAGTTTTCAAGAGGGCTCAACGCAGCCTCTATTTATCCTAGATGGTTTTCAGGTTTCGGCACAGAAGATTTTTGATATGGATATCAACCGTATCGAGACAATCACACTTCTAAAAGATGCCTCGGCAACGATTCTATATGGTTCAAGAGCATCGAATGGAGTTATCGTTATCGAGACAGTAGCACCTCAACCAGGCGAGATTCGTGTATCATACGATTTTAAACCAACTATAGCTATTGTTGATTTAACAGACTATGACCTTATGAATGCTTCGGAGAAACTTCAATATGAGTTAGAGGCTGGATTATATGAGGGATACGATTTTGATGATACAATGGGCTTACAACAAGAGTATTTTGATAAGTACCATAATGTAATTTCTGGGGTTGATACATACTGGTTATCACAACCCGTAAGAGACGCTATTAGTCATACACACTCTCTATATGTTGATGGAGGTGGCGATGAGTTTAGGTATGGTGTTGATGTAGGATACAACAAGAATAATGGAGTTATGAAGGAGTCGGGACGTGATAGATTTAATGCGGGTATTTCGCTAATTTATCGTATTCGTGATAGGATAACAGTTAAAAATCAGTTCTCATATGCGCATACAAACGCTTACGACTCGCCTTATGGTTCATTCTCAACCTATGGACAACTTAACCCATATGAGAGACCTCGTAATGATAATGGTGAGCTTATCCCTATTTTGTCAGATGGGACGACTAATCCTCTTTATGATGCTGAGCTGCCAAACCGCAGTACAAATATTACACAAGAGATAAGAGAGCAACTTTCAGTGGATTGGTTTATTTCGAAAGAGCTAAGGCTAGTTGGTCAGTTTGCATTAAGCAAAACTATAGGTAATGGTGACCTTTATAGATCTCCATTCAGTTCAGAGTTTGTTTTGTCAAATGGCTATGATGATAAACAACAAGAGACTTATGTTGCAGTTGAGGATAGGGGATTGCTTAGTAAAACAAATTCAGATGGATTTAACCTTTCAGGTAACTTTACGTTAAGCTATAATAAGCTTTTCCAACAGAAGCATCAAGTGATGTTCAGTGTAGGATCAGAGGTGAGCACAAATAATCAACAGTCTTATGGTTTTACAGTAACAGGATTCTCAGACGATAGATATACAACGCCTAATTTTGCTATTCAATATATTGAAAACGGAAGAGCATCGGGTTATGAGAGTTTAACACGTTCGGTTGGTGTATTTGCCAATGTTAACTACATATACGATAATAGATTCTTCTTTGATGGTTCATTTAGATATGATGGTTCGTCGCAATTTGGTTCTGAAGAGCGTTTTGCCCCATACTGGTCGATGGGTGCTGGTTGGAATCTGCACAACGAGCAATTTGTTAGAGACAACACAACCGCTTTTGATATTCTGAAGCTTAGATACTCGTACGGTGTGACTGGTAACATGGAGTTTAGTGCTTATCAAGCTAAAACGATGTACCAATTTGTTACATCTGATACATACGACACCTTAACAACTATATCACTTATGAGTTATGGTAACCCTAATCTTTCGTGGCAAAGTCAGTATCAGCATAATGCAGGTTTTGATATATCGATGTTAGAGAATCGTGTTCGTGCATCGTTCAATTACTATCATAAAACAACATCTGGTATGCTAACCGATGTTACTGTTGCACCATCGCTAGGTATTCCAGGTAATTCGTATAAAGAGAATATTGGTAAAATACAAAATAAAGGTTATGATGCAACTATCAATGCAGTATTAGTTCGTGATGTGGCGAATGCTATCGAGTGGGGTGTGAACCTACAAATGGCGCATAACAAAAATACACTATTAGAGATATCGAAAGAGCTTGAGGGTATTAATGCAGTCAATAACCTAAATAAAAATGAGGTTCTTCCTGTATACGAGCAAGGTCAATCAATGAGCGCTATTAAGGCGGTTCAGTCGTTAGGTATTGATCCTCAAACTGGTGATGAGGTTTATTTGTCGAGAGATGGAATAACTACATTCGAGTGGGATGCAAATGATAAGGTAGTTGCAGGAGACGAGGAACCAAAAGTATTTGGTAATCTTAGTTCGAATGTTCAGTGGGGTGGCTGGAACCTAAATATGGTATTTAGATATAGACTAGGTGCTGATTATTATAACTACACACTATCTGACCGAGTTGAGGGTGCTAACCCACAATATAATGCCGACAGACGTGTGCTGAATGATAGATGGAAAGAGGTAGGGCAAGTTGCAAATTATAGAAATATTGCAGATTACTCTTCAACATTTGTATCAACTCGCTTTATCCAGAAAGAGCAGTTATTCGAGGCTGGTAGTTTATCGCTATCATATGAATTTGCTAAATCATACCTTAAAAAATTAGGTATTGGTACATTGAAACTTAGCTTATATGCAAACGATCTATTCCGTTTCTCGTCGATAGAGCAAGAGCGAGGATTAGATTATCCATTCCAGCGTAGTTTTGTGTTTGGATTAAATGTTTCATTCTAGTAGTAAGGTCTATGAAACTAAGTAAATTAAAAACAATGAAAACAAATTATAGCATTATGAAAAGAATTAATATATTACCTCTTCTAACACTGTTGCTTTTGGTTTCATCTTGTAATAAGTGGTTAGATGTTACACCACAAGGACAGATTGAGGCAAAAGAGATATTGTCAGATGAGAGAGGTTTTAATTATGCCGTTTCGGGCATATATTTAAAGTTGGGAAGTTCGTCACTATACGGTAGGAATCTCTTCTTTGGGCATATTGATGCTTTGGCGCAGTATTATGACTTTGGAACAGCCTCGTCGCACACCTATAAAGCTATCGCAGAGTATGATTTTGAGGATAGTGGGTCGGTATCGTTCTTTAATACTCTGTGGACACAATACTATCAAGCTATAGCGCAAGTAAACGAGATATTACCTCACTTAGAGGAGAATAGAGCAAATATCGAGAGAGCTGACCTATTTGAGGGTGAGCTATATGGATTAAGAGCATTTATGCATTTCGAGCTATTGAAGTACTTTGCGCCAGCAATACGAACTGAGGCGGATTTGAATAAGGCAGCTATCCCGTATCGTGTACAATATAATAATGTAGCTACCGAATTTAATACAATTAAAGAGGTTATCGATTTTATTCGTGCAGATTTGCAAAAAGCAGCTGAACTCCTAGAGAATGATCCTATTATCACCTACGGAAGGGAGGCCGATATTAATGATAATATGCTAGAGTACTCGCATATTCTGAAGCGCAGAGGCACACGAATGAACTACTATGCAGTTCTTGGTCTTATGGCTAGGCTATATATGTGGGAGGGCGACAAAGCTAATGCCCTTATCTATGCCGAAAGGGTAATTGAGGAGGCTAAAGAGAATATCGAATTAACCGATGATATGGGTGTTGATAACGATTTGATTAGGGATATCGTTTGTCAGTCTGAGTATCTATTTGCTCTTCACGATGAGGAATTATATGAGAATGTTGGTGTTTACTGGGGTATAAATGATAAGTCGGTTAATAGCTCAAGTTCTAACCTACTATTCAAGGAGACATATTATGATCAAACTATTCTGCCTCTATATACAGCAGCGCCAGATGGGGCAGGAACTGATAACCGTATTAAGTTCTGGTTTGGAGTGCATCCAGATATTGACGGTGAGTATCAGTTTATTAAATTGCAAGCCCCTCTCGAATCGAATACTATTCCTCCGGTTGCTTATTGGCCAGAAATTCCTATTATGAAGCTATCTGAGATGTATTACATAGCGTGCGAGGCATTAATAGGTGTGAATAGTACAAAAGCTCTCGAGTATCTTGAGGCAGTTAGAGCGTCACGTGGATTAGTAGCGTTAGAGGATTCGGTAAATGATACAGTACTTATGGATTATCTAGCAAGAGAGATGAGAAAGGATTTCTTTGGCGAAGGTATTATGTATAGCTTCTATAAGCGTACATTTAGACCTATTGATACAGGTTCAGAGACTTTCGAGCCATTCGAGTCGATGTATCTATTCCCAATCCCTGATGCAGAGTACGAATTTTCGCCAAATCTAAAACCTGAATCAGATGAAGATTAAGGGTAACTAACAGTTTTTAAATTATAAATAATAAAGATATGAAACGAAGCATAAATTTATAATAATTAATTCACCCATAGGTGATTATTATAAATTTGTGTCTGAGTTACATACGACAACTGAGAAACAAATTATAAACGTATGAAAACTAATATAAAAATATATTTTATCGCATTGATAGTTGCCTCACTTGCT
>CAYJHM010000109.1:0-7304 GCA_964369935.1 uncultured Rikenellaceae bacterium | reverse complement strand
AATTAGAGTTTTGAGAATTAGCTAATATTGTCCTCTACTGTTCAGCATCTAAAGCTCTATATTGCATTGCCTCTAGTAGGTGTGATTGTTTAATTTGATCACTCCCCTCTAGGTCGGCTATTGTGCGAGATAATTTTAATATCTTATTATATGCCCTAGCAGATAATCCACGTTTAGTTATGAACTTACCTAAGAGTGTTTTAAGGGGTTCATCTAATTGACAATATCTTTCGGATTGCTTACTGCTCATCATTGCATTTGTGAAGATATTATCGTTGATAAATCTTGCGCTCTGTCGTGCTCGTGCGGCTGTTACACGTTCCCTTATAGTCTCGCTCTTTTGCCCATCGCCTGCACGTGATAACTCATCAAATGCCACTGGCCTAACCTCGATATGTATATCAATTCTATCTAATAGAGGACCCGATATTTTACGCATATATCTACGAACCTCGCCCGAAGAACATCTGCACTGTTTGACAGTACTACCTGCATAACCGCACGGACAAGGGTTCATTGCAGCCACTAACATAAAATTACAAGGATAATTTACACTATATTTAGAACGGGCAATAGTTATGTTACGCTCCTCTAAAGGTTCGCGAAGAACTTCTAACACCGAACGACCAAATTCGGGCAGTTCATCAAGAAATAGCACCCCATTATTAGCTAATGATATCTCACCTGGCTGAGGGTTACTTCCTCCTCCCACAATGGCTACACTAGAGACGCTATGATGCGGAGCACGAAAAGGACGAACCATAATTAATCCTCGCTCGCTACCTATCTTACCTGCAACCGAATGGATTTTTGTTGTTTCAAGCGACTCTTCGAGAGTCATTGATGGTAGTATTGAGCATATTCTCTTAGCTAACATACTCTTACCCGAACCTGGTGTTCCGACCATTAATATATTGTGCCCACCTGCCGCAGCCACCTCCAAAGCACGCTTAACCCCCTCTTGCCCTTTCACATCGGCAAAATCTTCAATTGCCTGCATCGCTTGGGTAATATCGTTATCGTAGTAACCACGTGGGTGTGCATTAAGCGGTTGCTGACCTGTTAAATGGTATGTTGCCTCGAGTAGCGAGCGCACACCATACACCTCAACACCCTCAACAACAGCAGCTTCAGGTGCATTTTCGGCTGGTACGATAATTTTTGTGATTCCTTGACGCTTAGCCTCCATAGCCCTTGAAAGCACCCCTTGAACGGCCCCTACACCTCCATCGAGACGTAGTTCACCCATAATCATGTAGTCGTCAATATTTTGAGGTGATATTTGCCCTGAGGCTACTAATATAGCTAATGCAATAGGCAAATCATAATTCGACCCCTCCTTACGCACATTTGCAGGGGCTAAATTAATGGTTATCTTATTGCGTGGCATCATATAACCATTATTCAGAAAGGCTGATTCGATACGTTTCTCGCTCTCTTTAATGGCATCATCGGGCAAACCTACCATAAAATATTTGAATCCAGCAGATAGATTCACCTCAATGGTTATAACTATCGAATCGATGCCTACAATAGCAGAGCTGTAACACTTTACATACATAGGTTACACTATTTTAGGGCTGTTCAACACGAATAATTCTTGCTCCCACACTATTGAGTCGCTCCTCAATATTTTGATAGCCACGATCTATCTGTTCGATATTTTGAATTATACTACACCCTTTAGCACTCATAGCTGCCATTAATAAAGCTACACCTGCTCGTATATCGGGCGAGCTCATAGTTGCCGAACGAAGCGAACGTAGATGATTATGACCAATAACCGTTGCACGATGAGGATCGCACAATATTATCTGCGCCCCCATATCTATTAGCTTATCAACAAAGAAAAGCCTACTTTCGAACATCTTTTGGTGAATTAAAACTGTTCCTTTTGCCTGCGTAGCAACCACTAAAAAGACCGATAGGAGATCTGGTGTTAATCCTGGCCAAGGAGCATCCGAAATTGTCATAATCGAACCATCCATAAACGACTCTATCTCGTAGCTCTCCATCTTCGGAACATATATATCGTCGCCCCTACACTCAAGAGCTATACCCATACGCTTAAACTGCTCGGGAATAATCCCTAGATTCTCTAACGACACGTTTTTTATTGTCAGCTCGCCTTGAGTCATAGCAGCCATACCAATAAAGCTACCCACCTCAATCATATCGGGCAGCATAGTGTGCTCTGTTCCACCAAGATACTCAACCCCCTCGATAGTGAGTAGGTTCGAACCTATTCCTGAAATCTTTGCACCCATACGGTTAAGCATCTTACATAACTGCTGAAGATATGGCTCGCAAGCTGCGTTGTATATTGTTGTTGTACCACTAGCAAACACCGCTGCCATAATAATATTAGCAGTGCCAGTAACCGACGCCTCGTCTAATAGGATATAACAACCCGTTAGCTTTTCTGCTTTGATAGATAGAACACTACTGTAAGCATTATAATCAAGAACACCTCCGAGTTTTGTGAGCCCACTGAAATGGGTATCTAACCTACGACGCCCTATCTTATCGCCCCCGGGTTTAGCTGTGTAACCCCTCTTAAATCGGCCTAACATAGCACCTAGCAACATAACCGAACCTCTAAGCTTAGCAGCACTATTATTAAACGACTCGCTTTGAAGATAATCAAAATCTAGATTCTCTGCTTTAAACGAGTAGCTATTGTCTGAGAGCTGCTCTACCTCTACCCCCATTTTCTGGATAAGTGATATAAGTGTAGTTACATCAACAATATTTGGAACATTATTTAAAACAACCTTTTCAGGAGTTAATAAAACAGCACAAATAATTTGTAGTGCCTCGTTTTTTGCCCCTTGAACCTCTATTTCACCTTTAAGTGGATAACCACCGTGTACCTCTAAATATGCCATACTATCTAACTTTAATCGAAATATTTTCCTAATTTTGAAATCGATTCGGGCAGAGCAAACACAACCACCCTATCAAACGCCTTTACCTGCGAACCGCTTGTGGCAATAAATGCCTTATCGCCACGTACCATGCCCCCTAGAATAACACCACGCGGAAGATCGATATCTCTCACCTTCTTTTTGGTGATTAGGCTGTCGGGTTTAGCTATAAACTCTAAAACCTCAGCATCGCACCCATTTAAGCACTTAATAGCCTGCACGTCGGTATTCATAGTAAAGCGAAATATACCTCCTGCGGTTGTAAGTTTTTTATTTACTATTGTATCAACCCCCATACTCTCGGCTAGTGCAATATAGTTAAGATTCTCTATCTCGGCGATAACCTTTTTCACCCCCATCTTTTTTGCTAGCATAGCAGCAAGAATATTTGTTTCCGAACGCCCCGTTACAGCCACAAAAGCATCCATATCAGATAATCCCTCTTTCTCTAATACCTGCGCATCACGACCATCTTGATAGATAACAAGGGTGTTATCAAGTCTCTGAGAGAGCATTTGCGCCTTCTCCTTATTGTACTCTATAATCTTAACATTCATATGATCTTGAAGACCCCTAGCAACCTTACGACCAATGCGACTACCCCCTAGAATCATCACATTCTTTACCTTGATATTGGCAACACCTGCAAGATCCATCACCTCGTCTAATCGTCGTGTGTCGCAAATAAGATGCACCATATCACCCTCAAGTAAAGTAAACGAGGCATCGGGTATAATTGTCTCTCCTGCACGCGACACAGCTACGGTTCGTTGCATGCCTACTGCACCCTCCCATATCTCTTGAAGAGTACGATTTTTTATAGGCGAATTCTCTGTTAGCTTAATAACCACAAGAGTAAGCTTTCCGCCCGAGAAATTCACATACTCGGTGCTCGAAGTATTCCCTAATAGGGTCATAACCTCATCGGCTGCACTCCTTTCAGGGTAGAACATATAGTCGATTCCCATATTGATAAATATCTCCTTATTATTTGGCTGGAGATAGTCGTCGTTATCAATTCGAGCAATTGCCTTTACAGCACCTAAATTTTTTGCAAGGCTGGCCGATAAAATATTCATATTTTCATCTGAGTACACAGCAATGAATAGGTCACAGTTCGACACATTTGCCCTATGCAAAGTATTAATATCCACGGGCGACCCCTCCACAGCATAGATATCCGAGAAATTATCTATCTGCTCTAACTTTTTAATGTCGGTATCTATAACTACAATGTCGTGACGCTCCTCTTCGAGCATTTTAGCTAGGTGTCTTCCCACCTCCCCTGCTCCTGAAATAACAATTTTCATACTCTAATTTTCAGATAAACTTACAACATATAGATTAAAAACTATATGCTCATTTGTTGGTACAAAGATAGTGTTTTTTAGCAGAATTGAGCATATTATTTTTTTATTTTCAACGTTTTTACTCTATAATCCTTGCGCAATAGCAAATTTTGAGCTATTTTTGCACTATTAAAGATGTTCATTATGACGAAATTAAAAATTACGCCTGATATTAAAAAGCGAATTAATAAGATATTTATTATCACATTTTGGGTGCTCTTTGCAACCCCATTTATTACCCTAGGTACACTGTTAATGCTTGTATCATCGGGTTACTATGGTAAGCTACCAACCTTCGAGGAGCTAGAGTCGCCTAAAAGTAACATAGCCTCTGACCTTATAGCCGATGATGGCACACTACTAGGGCAGTACTATGTTCAGAATCGTACTTTTGTGGATTATAGCGAACTATCTCCACATCTGATTGACGCGCTTATTGCTACCGAAGATGCTAGATATACATCACATTCGGGTATCGATTTTATCAGTCTCTTTAGGGTGGCATTTAAGACCGTACTTATGGGCGATAATCAAGGAGGCGGTAGTACCATTACTCAGCAGTTAGCAAAAAATCTCTTCCCTCGTAATATTGCCTCGAATGATGGCGAGTTTAAAAAATTATTCAAGACTGTTATAGCTAAATTAAAAGAGTGGATTACAGCTGCTAGATTAGAGTACAACTACACCAAAGAGGAGATATTAGTTATGTATTTTAATATCGTTGAGTTTGGTAATAACTCTTTTGGTATAAAATCGGCTGCCCAGACCTACTTTAACAAATTACCCTCTGAACTAAATGTTGAAGAGTCGGCTATGTTGGTGGGTGTGGTAAATGCTATTACACGATATAACCCTATTCGTAACTACGACAACTCGTTAGCTCGACGTAATACAGTAATTAGTCGTATGCACTCGGCAGGTTCGATATCTAAAAGCGTGTGCGACTCGCTAAAACAGCTACCTATAACACTTAATTTTAAGGTATCAAACCACACTACAGGTCAGGCAACCTACTTCCGAAGTATGGTTCGCCAATATATGAATGCACCTAAACCTACACGTAATAATTTTGCATCTCGTTGGGATTACGAACAAGAACTTAAACTGTGGGAGAGCGACCCACTTTATGGATGGTGTCATAAGAACAAAAAGTCGGACGGTACAAGCTATAATATATACCGTGATGGTCTTAAAATACATACAACTATTAACCCTAAGATGCAACAATACGCCGAAAAAGCTCTTGTTACTCATCTTCGTGATGTTGTGCAACCCGCTTTCGATCAAGAGATTTTGATAAATAATACAATATTCTCGGGTGTCACCCCAGAAGAGCAGGAGGCTATAATGTGGAGTGCTATTCGCCAAACGGAGAGGTACAGATCTATTCCTAAGAATAAGCGAGATAAAGAGGATGTAATGTCGCACTTCCGCCGTGCTGTACCAATGAAGGTCTTTTCATACAACAACCCAAATGGTATTGATACGCTTCTATCTCCTTACGACTCGATTATGTACCACAAATCAATTTTACGAGGCTCTTTTATGGCAATCACACCACAGAGTGGCGAGGTTAAGGCCTATGTCGGGGGTAACGATTTCCAATATTTTCAATATGATATGGTTAAGCAGGGACGTAGGCAAGTAGGTTCAACTATTAAACCATTTATCTACACATTCGGGATAGACCACCTAGGCTTTAACGAGTGTACCGAGGTTGTTGATCAAGCTGTAACAGTAGATGGCTGGCAGCCTGGCGATGAAGGAGTTACCAATTACAGTGGGCTTACTCGTCCGTTATGGTGGGGGCTAGCTAAGAGTCGTAATAATTTCTCGGCGTGGATAATTCAGCAGAGTAACTACACCGCTGTTGCCGATATGATTAATAAGATGGGTATCCGTAGCTATATTGCGCCTGTTCCGTCGATGTGCTTAGGCCCATCTGATATTACACTTTACGAAATGGTGGGAGCATACGCTACCTTTGCCAATAAAGGAGTATACTCGCGCCCAATATTTGTTACTAAGATAGAGGACAGAAGGGGTGAGGTATTGAGCCGCTTTAGTACCGAATCGAATGAGGTAATAAGCGAGAAGAGTGCCTCTACAATATTATCAATCCTTCAGAAGGTTGTAACCGAAGGAACAGCACGCCGCCTAGGTTGGGGGTACGAGTTACGCAATGAGATAGCAGGGAAAACAGGTACAACAAATAATGGTTCGGATGGTTGGTTTATTGGAATCACTCCTAAATTAACTGCTGGCGGCTGGGTAGGAGGAGAGAACCGCTCGATACACCCTGAGAGGGATTCTGAGGGGTCACGAATGGCACTCCCTATATATGCCGAATTTATGAAGATGGTTTATGCCGACTCATCTCTTAACATTAAACGCACCGATAAATTTATCCATCCTCTTGATTACACTCCAATCGAGTGTGAATCGGTAATAACCGAGAAGCAAGAGAATGTTAAAAACGAAAAGAAGAGTAGTAGCCGTGAGATGGACTTCTTCTATTAGTCCGCTTTACAACATTTTAATACAAACAGCCCCATTTTTGAGAGTTTCTTCAAAAATGGGGTTGTTTTTTAAACGCAGCCCAAGTTGTCTGCTTTTTCAGAAACTGTGGTACGTTGAGGATTACGAGTAAGAGAATGCGCCGCAGATGACGTGCTTATGGGAAAAGCCCTCATAAAACTAAAAACTTGCATACTACCCATATTATATACCCTGCTCAAAATCAGTATCCCAGGTATCATCAACGGCTACGTTAAACAGTTCTTTATCCATTGCGGCAAAACGCCCCAGAATATTAGTGATAACATTAGCCTTTAGTGGAATATTTGTTACATTAACCGAAATTTTGCCTACTAGCTCAAAATTAAATGTGTAAATATCTTGACTATCTTGCGGAGCTAATATATATACCCCTTCGTTATTAAGTTGCTGACGATTAACTGTTCCATCTATCTCATCATCAAAAGAGTAGTTTATCTTCCTTTCGACATGTGCGGTAGGGGTTGAAGTT
>CAYJHM010000108.1:0-7427 GCA_964369935.1 uncultured Rikenellaceae bacterium | reverse complement strand
TATTAATAATCGAGTTTTGGCTAGAGCTGTATATATATTGTCTATTATACTGCCCCCACGCAGAGGAGCTTACGACCAGCAAAACAAAAATAGCTAACAATCGTTTAATCATACCCAACAATTAAAGTTTAACAACCTATCTCACAAAACAAAATACTCTACTCCACCGTTACAGACTTAGCTAGATTACGTGGTTGATCAACATCACGCCCTTTGCTAATGGCAATATGGTAAGCTAACATCTGAAGTGGTATAGTGGTAATTAGTGGAGCTAGACACTCTAAAGTGCGTGGCACCTCAATAGAGTAATCAGCCATCTCACGGATAGTTATATCACCCTCACTAATAACTGCAATAATACGTCCACCACGAGCTTTAATCTCTTGAATATTACTTACTGTCTTATCATACAGAACACTATCGGTAGCAATCACCACAACTGGCATCTCGTCGTCAATCAAGGCAATAGGCCCGTGTTTCATCTCGGCAGCTGGATAACCCTCGGCGTGAATATACGATATCTCTTTTAGCTTAAGAGCCCCCTCAAGTGCTACTGGGTAGCTATAACCTCGTCCTAGGTAGATAAAATTATTAGCATAAGTAAAGGTACGTGAAAGCGACTTAATCTCATCATTCAATTTAAGTAACCTCTCTAACTTCCCTGGGATAGCGTTAAGTTCCTGAACAGTTGAAACAAACTGCTCCTCGGTAATAGTACCTTTAGCCTTAGCTAGAGTTAATGCAAGCATAACCATTACAGTAACTTGACCAGTAAAGGCTTTTGTTGATGCAACTCCAATCTCTGGCCCTACGTGTATATATGTTCCCGAATCAGTAGCACGTGCAATAGACGACCCTACCGAGTTACAGATACCATATATAAATGCTCCTCCACGCTTAGCTAACTCGATAGCTGCAAGTGTATCAGCTGTTTCGCCCGACTGAGATACAGCAATCACAATATCATCTTTATTGATAACAGGATTACGATAACGGAATTCCGAAGCATACTCAACCTCAACTGGTATACGACAAAGATTCTCTAATAGGTGCTCACCTATCAGCGAAGCGTGCCACGATGTACCGCACGAAACAAATATTATTCTACGTGCTGCCATAAATCTATCTAGGTTATCAAACACCCCTGATAGTTGAACATCTGTACCCTCTACATTAATTCTTCCTCGTGTACAATCTATAATTGTCTTAGGCTGCTCGAAAATCTCTTTTAACATAAAGTGAGGATATCCACCCTTCTCTAACTGTGCTAGAGACAGGTCTATACGGGTAATTTTATACTCCTTTTCAAGATTGTTAAGGTCAATAATTTTTATCTCCTCACCACGGTTGATAATTGCAATTTCATCATCGTTAAGATATATCACATCTTTAGTAAACTCAACAATAGGCGAAGCATCTGAGGCTAAAAAGAATTCGTTATTATCTTCACCCACGCCAACTACAAGAGGACTACTTTTACGTGCTGCAATTATAGTATTAGGATTATCACGCTCTAGTACAGCAATTGCATAAGCACCAATAACCTTATTTAAAGCAACCTGAACGGCTTTAGCTAAATCTAAACCCTCCTCGTTCATTGTAAACTCAATCAGTTGTACAAGAACCTCGGTATCGGTACTACTTTTAAAGGTGTAGCCATTTGCTATTAGAGCCTCTTTAAGCTCGGCATAGTTCTCAATTATACCATTATGGATTAGAGCTAAACGTTCGCTGTTAGAGTAATGAGGGTGCGCATTAGCATTACTAGGCTCGCCATGAGTAGCCCAACGAGTATGCGCTATTCCTATTGTACCTGTAATGTTTTTTGTTGCTGCAAACTCCTCAAGATTCACAACTTTACCTTTCGATTTATAGACATGCAGTTCACCTGCCTCGCCTACTAGTGCAACACCAGCACTATCATAACCTCTATACTCTAGCCTCTTTAGTCCACTTATCAAAATTGGGTAGGCTTGCTTATCCCCAATATACCCTACTATTCCACACATATATAAATTATCTTTAAGTTTTGTTAATATAATAAATCTCTTTCGCCTTTTCGTATTCGTTTAATCTTAGCTTTACAACTCTCTGCTAACTCCTTATCCATCTCTCGCATATGCCTCTCAATTATTTTATATCCTTTGTCTCGGATATCTTCCGAAGCATAATCTTCAAGGTACTCTGCCAAAGTTAATATAGCATTTGGTGTACAGTAACGTTTAATAAATCCTGGTACCGAAAACTCCATAAAGTGCTCGCCTGTACGCCCTCTGCGATAACAAGCGGTACAAAACGAAGGTAAGAATCCATCATCAACCAGCTCGTTTATCACCTCAGATAGTGGCCTATCATCATTAATAGTAAATTGCTCTTTATCGTGTTGTTGCTCTTCGTTCCCACTATAACTTCCTATATTTATATTGGTGCCTCCATCAATCTGCGACACGCCATACTCTAAAATCTCTCTTCGCAGCTCGTGCCCCTCTCTTGCCGTTAAGATTAGCCCCGTATATGGAACAGCTAAACGCAAAATTGTTATCAAACGTAACATATCCGAATCACTAACAGGCAGAAGATTCGAGTTATCTGCCCCTGATGCTTCAGTAATACGAGGGAATGATATAGTATGAGGCCCCACACCATAAACCGCCTCAAGGTGGTTAGTGTGACGAACAAGTCCCATCACCTCGAATCTCCAGTCGGACAAGCCCATAAGTGCTCCTAGCCCCACATCATCAATACCTGCCTCCATTGCCCTATCAAGCGATGTTAGACGGTTATTGTAGTCACGCTTAAACCCAGCAATATGATATTTCTCGTATGCAATAGGGTCGTAAGTCTCTTGAAATATCTGATATGTGCCAATTTTTGCCTCTTTAACAATCTTAAACTGCTCGATAGTCATCGGCGCAGCATTAATATTTACTCTACGTATCTCACCATTTTCGTACTTTACACTGTACACCCTCTTTACACACTCTGCAATATACTCAGCATCATAACGGGGATGCTCGCCAAATACTAAAATCAGCCTTTTATGTCCACATCTCTCAAGTGCTACTGTTTCAGCCTCTAACTCATCTGGAGTTAATGTCTTACGGGTAATATCGGTGTTTGTAACTCTGAAACCACAGTAGCTACAATTGTTTACACACTTATTACCCACATACAAAGGAGCAAAAAGCACTATCCGATTGCCATAAATCTTACGTTTAAGCTCTTTAGCTCCTTGCTTAACAACCTCTATTGCCTCGGGATAATCGGCACCTATAAGAGTTGCCACCTCCGTAAGATTAAGACGCTCTTTAGATAAAGATTTCTCCACTATCTGACGTACTCGCTCGATAGAGGCCATCTTATTTGATTCAAGAATAGAAATTATCTCCTCTCTATCAATAAAAGGTACCTGTGCTTTATCTTCTATATTGTATCTCTCGGGATTAAATATCTTCTTCATTTTACAACGTAATTATTGTTCTACTGATCAAGCTGCTCTAACATCTGTTCGTTATTACGCGAGGTCTCCATGTTTTTACGAATCAACTCGATAGCCTCAACCGAATTCATATCGGCAATATGACGACGTATTATCCATGTTTTCTGAACAGTGTAAGGCGACACAAGCAGATCCTCCCTACGTGTACCCGAAGCTGTAAGATCAACCGCAGGATAGATACGCTTATTAGATATCTTCCTATCAAGCTGAAGCTCCATATTACCAGTACCTTTGAACTCCTCGAATATAACCTCATCCATCTTCGAACCTGTCTCGATAAGAGCCGATGCGATAATAGTGAGTGACCCTTTCTCCTCGGTGTTACGTGCTGCACCTAAGAAACGCTTTGGTCTATGAAGAGCATTAGCATCAACTCCACCCGAAAGTACCTTTCCTGAGGCAGGTTGAACAGTGTTATAAGCACGAGCAAGACGAGTAATCGAATCGAGAATAATAACAACATCGTGACCGCACTCTACCATACGCTTAGCCTTCTCTAGCACCATCTCTGCAACTTTAACGTGACGTGTAGCCTGCTCGTCGAATGTTGAAGAGATAACCTCGGCATTTACACTGCGCTCCATATCTGTTACCTCCTCTGGCCTCTCGTCGATTAACAAAACAATCATATAAACATCAGGATGATTATCTGCTATTGCATTAGCCAAATTCTTTAATAGGGTTGTCTTACCAGTCTTTGGAGGTGCAACAATTAAAGCACGCTGCCCCTTTCCAATAGGCGAAAATAGATCTATAACCCTGTTTGATATATTATTATGACGCCCCCCTGTAATATTATATTTTTCCTCTGGAAAGAGCGGTGTTAGAAACTCAAACTGTACACGATCTCTAGTAAGTTCGGGCTGTAAACCATTAATCAATAGAACTTTTACAAGAGCAAAATAACGCTCCCCTTCTCGTGGTGGACGAATCTCTCCACGTATTGTATCACCCAATTTTAAACCATAATCTCTAACATGACCTATCGACACATAGACATCGTCAGGCGAGTTAAGATAATTATAATCAGACGAACGCATAAAACCATAGCCATCAGGCATAATCTCAATAACACCCTCCGAAACAATTTTAGTAATAAACTCTGGCGTAGCACTCTTAGCCCCTCGATTACGTTGAGGCGGTACAAGAGCAGGCACTTGAGCCTCCTCAACAACCTCTGTAGTGGCAGGAGCAGCAGTTGGTTCTTCTGCCGTAGCAGTTGCCTCCTCTGTTTGAGTACGCTTATCACTATTCTCGTTTTTACGTGCATTTTTAGCCTCTTGGCGAGCCTTATACTGTGCTTGACGCATTAACCACTTCTCTCTTGATGTAAGAGGCTTTTCTTCGGTTACAGTGCTACCAGCTCCTTCAGTTGGGGTAACTGCATTACTTGTAGCCGCCTCTTGAATAGGGATACGCCTACGCTCACGACGAGCTGGCTGTTCGCCCTCAGTTGGTTTAGCGGTTACCTTTTCGCTATCATTTGTAGTATGCTCGCTATTTTGTTGCACACGAGGCTTACGCCCCCTTTTATTTGGTTTATTATTACCACTCTCATTACTATCATCAACAGTAACTGCTGTAACAGGAGCTGCACTAACAATACTAACCGACTCGTTTTCAAAAAGATTACCTTGAACAAACACAGGAGGTGTTTCGCCCCTTTTCGGTCGCCCACGACGAGAGGATACTTTCTCACTATCCTCGGTGCTACTGCTACTTCTTTCTGCGACAATATTAGCCTTAGCAGGACGCCCCCTACGTGGCTGCTTTGCAGTATTATCTTCTAAATATTCCGCCTTCGGCTGACTATCGTTACCTGAGGACACCTCATTACTTTCCACCTCAGAACCAGATGCAACCCTCTCAATTTCAGCCAACAACTCACCTTTTTTAAGGGTTGTTGGACCCTTCACATTAAGAGCCTTTGCTATCTCACGCAATTCATTAAGCGATTTAGCTTTGAGTTTTGAAATATCATTCATATGTAGTTATTTTGATTATTTAATTACAGAAACACCAATTTAATGGATAAATTGTTGCTTTTTTGAAATTATTGAACTTACTTTGTACCTCTGTAAGCCGACCATTCAACATACAGTCGCACAAAGATAATAATTATTTTTAATATATAGCACCATTTTATGAATTTTATTGCCGTAATTCCTGCAAGATATGCATCAACACGATTCGAGGGCAAACCTCTAGTTGATATTCTTGGTAAACCTATGGTTGTTAGGGTATACCAACGAGTATCCGAAATTTTTGAACACTGTGTTATTGCTACTGATAACGAAAAGATTCGCATGTGCGCCCTAGAAGCTGGTTGTAATGTTGTTATGACCTCTGAGACCCACCAAACAGGAACTGACAGATGTTTCGAGGCTCTAGCACTAGCCGAACAGCTATTTAGTAAAACTTTCGATGTTGTGGTTAATGTTCAAGGCGACGAGCCCTTTATTCATCAACAGCAACTAAAAGATATACAGTCGGTATTCAATAATCCATCGGTCGAAATTGCCACTCTAATCAAAAAGTTTGGCGATAACGAAGACATTTTCAACCCAAATACCCCAAAGGTTTTAACCGACAGCAATAACCGTGCTATCTACTTCAGCAGAAGTGCTATCCCTCACCTTAGAGGCATCGACCCTAGCGAGTGGCACCTACACCACCCATACTATAAACATATTGGGCTATATGCCTACCGCAGCTCTACCTTGAAAGAGATTACAGCCCTTAATCAATCTACACTCGAAAAGTGCGAATCGCTAGAGCAGCTACGTTGGTTAGAGAGTGGTTATTACATTAAATGCGTTGAGACCTTAGAGGAGACACACGCAATAGATACCCCACAAGATTTAGAGAGAGTAATTGAAATATATGCAGCAAAAAAATAATATAGATGCACTAATAACCCTAGGTAATATAGTGCGCAACAAGGGTATCCCCCAAGGTGTGATAAAGGAGGCCCTAAAGGCAAACCACCTATTCACTGCTGATAGCATAAACTGCTCGGCTGAAGCAATTGCAAACGATATGCTGCAAGCCGACGCGCTAAGAGGATGGCTACCAAAAATACAGTACACAAACAGATACAACAGTGTATTAATCGTTATGGCAGGCAATATCCCTATGGTTGGATTTTTCGATATGCTATGTTGTGTATCGTTAGGAATAACCTGCTATATTAAGCCATCAACCAAAGATAAAGCATTAATGGAGTGGTGCATATCGACACTATGTAGTTTGGGGGTTGAAGATTTACATCTCTGGAACAACGAACCAATAGAGGCGGTAATAGCAACGGGAAGTAATAACTCGGCACGATATTTCGAACATCAATTTGGCTCGATTCCGCGTATAGTGCGAAAAAATCGTAGTTCAGTAGCCGTAATTGATGGCACAGAGAGTACAGAAGAGATTCAAGGCTTATGGCACGACATATTCGACTATTTAGGACTTGGGTGCAGAAGCGTAACTCATCTTATGATACCCGAAGGATATGATATTACACCCTTACTAACAGAGTTAGCCTCAATAAAGTTGGATAATATACATTTCGCCAATGCTTACCGTCAAGCAAAAGCATTAAAAATATTAAACGGCGAAGAGTTCTTCGACGGAGGATATTTCATAGCTACCGAGAGCGAAAATATAACCCCTCCGATGGCAGAGATAACCTACTCAACCCACAACCGTTTGCGCCTCGAGAGCCTAAAACCAGATATTCAAGTAGTCATAGGAAGAGAACAAACCGAATATGGTCAAGCACAGCATCCTACGCTCAACGATTGGCCCGATGGTATAAACCTATTCTCTTTTCTAATTTACTAATGTAGGCTAATTCGCAAAACTCTAGTTCAAGAAAGATTTTCCCATAAGCACGTCATCTGCGGCACATTCTCTTACTCGCAATCCTCAACGT
>CAYJHM010000107.1:4160-7447 GCA_964369935.1 uncultured Rikenellaceae bacterium | reverse complement strand
TACATATATAGAGAATCTAGGTAAGTCACAAAATAAGGGTGTTGAGTTAAGGGCATCTTATCGTTTAATAAACGATTCTCAGAGAGACACATACCTATCACTAACAGGTACTTTTGCGCATAACAAAAATATTCTAGTAGAGATTAATGATGCTCTTACATCTATCAACGAATCTACAACAGATGAGTATCAGGGTAATGCGAACTCTAATCAAGAGTATAGTGGTGTAGCTAAACCACGTGTGCTTTATGAGGAAGGTAGATCACTAACTTCTATTTGGGCTGTTCCGTCGTTAGGTATCGATCCAGCAACTGGAAAAGAGATATTTGTTAAGCGCGACGGTTCAACAACTTACGATTGGAGTGCCGATGATATGCAGGCATTAGGTGATGAGTTACCAAAGTATAATGGAACATTTGGTTTTAATCTTGATGTTAGAGGATTTACTGTAAATGCTATTTTTGGCTATAAATTAGGTGGGCAGTATTACAACCAAACTATTGCAGATAATGTTGAAAAGGCAGACCTAAATTATAACGTAGATGCAAGAGTATTTTCGGATAGATGGAATCCTGAGACACCAGGTGTAGGGGCTAAATATACCGCTTTAGAGCGTTATGCTTACTACACTAAGCCAACATCGCGTCTTATTCAAGATCTTAACGAGCTAAGTTTATCAACACTTAATATCGGTTACGATTTCCGTAATTGTAAGTTTGTTAAAGACTCTAAACTGCTAGAGAGACTTCGTCTTTCATTTGCTGCTAACGAGTTGTTCCGTTTATCAACTGTTAAGGCTGAAAGAGGTATTCTTTACCCTTATGCTAAGTCGTTTATTTTCAGTCTACAAGCAACATTTTAATTAGGAGGATTAATTATGAAGATTAAAAAACATATAAAGAATATTTTTGTTGCAGCTAGTGCTGTGGCAATGATGACTACAACTCTATCTTCTTGTAACGAGTGGTTAGATGTGAAACCATCAAATCAGGTAGAGGCATCAGAGATGTTCTCAACTGAAAATGGCTTTAAATTAGCTCTAACTGGAGTTTATACACTTATGGCACACTCTGATTTGTATGGTCGCGAGATGACCTACGGAACTGTTGGGTACCTAGGTAGCGAGTGGGTTTTAGCAGATCCATTTAGTTCTTATGAGCAAGTAAGTAGATATGAATATGAGGCAACCGAATCAAAACTACTTACAGATGCGATGTGGTCTAAGCAGTATAATGCTATTGCAAATGTTAATGACCTATTGGCTTATGTTGATGTTAATAAGAATGTATTTCAAACTCAAGATTCATACGATCTAATAAAAGGCGAAGCATTAGCTCTTCGTGCATATCTACATCTTGATATGTTACGCCTTTATGCTCCTTACACATTCGACGGAAATACAGCTACAGAAGAGAAGTGGTTACCTTATGTAGACGAATTCTCGCGTAATACCACCTTATCAATCACAAATAGCGATTTTGCTGAGAAAGTAATGGCGGATATTGATGCAGCTTTAGAGCTTATGGCTAACGACCCTATCGTAACAAACGAGGTGTCGAGTGATACATATTTTCAAAACCGTATCTATCACCTAAATTATTATGGTGTTATGGCTCTTAAAGCACGTGCTGCACTATACTTTGGTGATAAAACAACCGCTTTAGCTGCTGCTAAAACAGTAATTGATGCACAAAATACCGAGCGTTTCCGTTGGGTTACATCTAACGAGGTAACTTACCCTACGGCAGAGCACAGAGATCGTACGTTCTCTAGCGAGCACATTTTTGCGCTTAATGTGTATAAGATGAAGGATTATATTCAAGGCTACTTCGAGTCGCCAGTATCATTACTTGAATTGAATGTAAGTAATACCGACGAATTTGTTCAAGGTGATTATAGAAGTGTGTTTGTTGTAAATGACGACTTAACTAAGTTTAACCAGCCAGAAGAGCAAACAGGAAATCATCCAGATCAAACAATTCAGCGTATGCCTATGTTACGTATTTCTGAGATGTATTATATAGCTGCCGAGTGCGAGGGTAGTATAGAGTATATTAATACAGTTCGTTTATATAGAGGATATGAGGAGGCGGTTCCTGAGAACCTTTTCGAGACAACTCTAGAGGATGAAGTTATACGTGAATTTATTGGCGAAGGTCAGCGTTTCTACTTCTTGAAGAGAACCAATGCAAGTATAAAGGATATACGTTACACGCTTATTATGCCTGATAACGAGATTGATTTTGGCGGCAGACCACGTCCTGAATTTTAATAGAGATTATAATACTTAATTTGTAAAAAATAAGAGAAGTATGAAAAAATTAATTTTAATGAGTTTTGCACTAGTAGCACTATTCTCGTGTTCAGAAGACGAGATAGATGTTTACACTGGTTCTAATTTGGTTAGTACATATACACTAACATGGAGCGAGAATTTGCAAAAATATACAGAAAACGACGAGCAGATATTTATCGACTTCGTTGGCGAGCCTACGCTAATGGATACTATGGTAAATTGTAGGCTTATATTATCAAATACACTATCAACTGAAGATAGAGTTGTTAAATTAGGCTATACAGGCGAATTTAATCGTGAAACACAGACTGATTTACCTGAGTCGGTTACTGTTCCTGCAGGGGCGGTGTTAGTAGATTTTGGTGTTAATATTAAGCGTGCCGCAGATGCTGATGGCGACTTAGAGAATGTTATTACTGTAACTGTTGCCGATGATTCGGGATATTTTCCAGGTCCAGTTATAGGTGCAATTATTGATATTAGTCCTGTTCCTAGCTCGTGGCCAAATCACTGGGCTTATGAGTATAACTTAGGTGAGGCTTCGAAGGTAAAATATCGTATTATTTATGACCTTTTCGGTACCTTTACACTTACTCCTGTGAATGTAGGTTTCGGAGTTTTAGATTTTAGCGAGTATGTTCCAGCTTTAAAGGAGTATGTTGATAAGTATAACGCTGACCCTGCAACTTATGACAGTAAATATGGTCCTGCTCCACTAAGAGATGAGAATGGTAACCTAATTAAAATAGGTTAGTAACAAATAGATAATTTATAAGAAAATTATAAACGTATGAAAAGAATATTTAAGTATTTAACTTATTCCGCATTAATATCGCTCTTTGCAGTTGGTTGCGTGCAGGATGACGGTAATTACGATTTTATAGAATTACCACAAATGAATGCTGAGAGTTTTCAATTTATGAAAAATGGCATCGAATCAGCTATCTTCGACGAAAATACAATTGTTGTAGTTAAGGATGATGAGTTGAAG
>CAYJHM010000107.1:0-4150 GCA_964369935.1 uncultured Rikenellaceae bacterium | reverse complement strand
ATTGATAATTCACTTTCTCCTAGTTATGTTTGGACATTATTTGATAAAAATGTAGTAGCTGATGAGGATGGTAACTATCCATCGGCAGATACAATCAGTAAAGAGCCAATATTGAACTATACAATTACTGAAGTTCCTAGTGAATATGTTATCACACTTACAATCACTAGTAATGTTGATAGCCGTTACAAAACAATTATATCTTTCAATATGATAGTTTCTCCTGTTGTTGGTATGTATGTTCTATATGCTGATGAGGCAGGAAATGGCGATATTAATGTTGTTAGAACAGGCGTTATGGATGATGCACTAGCTATGGATGATGTTTCAATTGATGCAAACTTACTAACCCGTAAGAATGACGGTCGTGGTATTATGAACCCTACGGTTATGAATATTAACTACATTGGTAACCGATTCCTTGCTGGTAGTTCCGAGTTTAATACATACAACGCTGAGATGGTACTTACATCCGACGATTACAGTGCTCTATTTAGAGACGGTTTTGTGCCTGCTACTCCGTTTGATGTGCAGTATTATGGCAGCTTAATCGCTGGTGGTAGTACAAAGTTCGAGTATATGGTTATTGGTAATAAACTATTTGGACATTCGGCTCATTATATGGGAAGCTTTACTGGCTTTTCAACAGCTAATAATGATAGCTATTTCGAGAAGGTATTATTTAACGGAACCAGCTTTAGTGGTCATCTAGCATATAACGAAACAAAGAAGGGCTTCGAGTGGCTAACTACTGGATTTGGTTATGATTTTTGGGGTTCTATTGCGGGAGGTGCTCCTCCTGCTCCGATTGTTAATTCGGGCGGTTCGATTGCTATTGGTAATACCGGGCTTGATATGATTAACTTCGGGCGTAGTAACGAGGGTAATGTTGCAGCTATTATGACTGATGGTTCGGTTATTAAGTGTGTACGTTTCTCGCAACCAGCAAAAAACTCAGAGGATTTACCAGCTGCAACAATGTTATCAGAGATTGATGTAACCTCTGCTCCTGAAATTGCTAATGCTAAAGTTTGGGAATTTGGTACTCGTGGCGATTATGCTTTCTATGGTGTAGGTAATAAGCTATATGTTATCAATACTATATCGGGTAGTGTTATAGAGGCAGAGGGTGCTATTGCTGCCGACGAGACTATTACTCATATCGAATTATTCAGAGATGCAGACAATCAAACATACGATACATCCGTTATATACGTAGCAACATTAAAAGGTGCTGCCGAGGGTTCGGTTCATCAATTTACTATACGTCAGCTTTCAGGTCGTGTAGAGGTTGATACTAAAGTTTCGATTACTGGATTCGGTAAAATTGCCGATTTATACTACGTAAAATAGTTCTATAAACTGATATTACTCTAGCGGCTCTATTTTAGGGTTGCTAGAGTAGTATAGTGAAAATTATAAAACGAATAATTCAATGAGAAAATTAATTTTGTCGCTTTTTGCGATATTACTATGTGCTGCTTCTTTTGCACAAATTAAATTTACCACTATGACTTTTGCTGAGGCGCAAGCAAAAGCACTGAAGGCAAATAAGCAGCTTTTAGTTGATGTGTGTATGGGCGATAAAGACTCGCCTGAGATGGCTAAGGCCCTTAAGAGTGCCGAGCTGGTAAACTATATTAAAAAGAATTTCCTAACTGTGCGCATCAATATGCTAGATAAAGCAAACAGCGGTTTTGGAGAGCATCTTTATTCGCTTATGTATCCTTGTGTTGTATTTTACACCAATAGAGGTGAGCAACTTGAGTCGTCAAACTGGTTTATCCTTGCAAAACAGAATGGTAAACTGCTAGAGATGGCTAAAGTTTCGCTAAAGAATGCTGCAATTAAGCGCAATAATACTCGTAAGATTGAGTTTCGTGACTTAGATTTTGTTGAGGCACTTGCAGCTGCTAAGGCCGAGGGTAAGATGCTATTTGTTGATAACTACACTACTTGGTGTCGCCCATGTAAGCAGATGGAGAATGATGTTTTTACTCTTAATGCTGTTGCTGATTTCTATAACGAGCACTTTGTATCTATTAAGTTAGATGCCGATAAAGATCCACATAAAGTGGCAAAAAATAATGGTGTACGTGGTTATCCGGGGTACCTTTATTTTGCTCCAGATGGTGGCGTTATGGCTAGCGAGGGCGGATATACTCCTGAGAAGAAGTTTATCGCTTATGCTCAAAATGCTCTTGATACATACAAAAAGAACAAAGAGATTAATTTAACTAAGGTTGAGAACCTAGACGAGGCATTGGCACTAGCAAAGCGTGAAGGAAAGCCTCTGTTTATTAATGTGTCGGCTACTTGGTGTGGTCCATGTAAGCAGATTAAAGCTACAACATTTAAAGAGTCGATGGTTGCTAAGTACCATAACGAAAACTATATTAATGTATATGTTGAAACTGATAAATATAAGCAATTTGGCGACGCGCTAAAAGCTAAGTATAACTATAATGCTTTCCCTACTTTTGTGTTCACTGATGTTAACGGAAATATGACTCATAAGTTTGTTGGTGCAGGTATCAAAGGAGTTGATTTTATTAAGCATAGTAAGATGGGTATCGAGAACAATGGTCTAGCATCATACAATGCAAAATATGCTGCTGGTGATAGAACACCTGAATTTATGAAAGAGTATATCAATGTTCTTGGTGCTGCTAATGAGGGAGAAACAGCTTCTAAGGTTGCTTCGGAGTTCTTTGATAATATCACTCTTGAGCAGTTAATGGTTGAGGATAACTTTAAAATGCTTACAAGTAATGTAACAGACAAAGAGACCAAAGTAGGTCAATTATTCTTAAATAACTACGATGCTTTTAACGAGAAATATGGAAGAGGTGCTGAGAATTTCCGTACTAGACTATGGTACACTAAGGCACGTTCATTTGTTATAGCTGGCGACGAGCCTACAATTGATAAAGTAGCGCATAAAGCTTTTGTTAAGAGCCTAAAGAGTGCTTCGCTTCCGAAGGAGATGAAAGAGAATCTTGCTCATGCAGCTAAGATAAATAATGCTGAAATGACAGGCGACTGGGCTACATACATCAAACTAGCGAATGCTGAATTTAAAGCTAGCGGTAACTCGCATTTAGCTATGATTTATAATCAAGGTTTACGTGTAGATCAAAGATGTAAAGATGCTAAGTTACGTTCAAAGATGGCCGATTTAATAGAGAAGTCTATGGCTATGGCCGAGGCGGAAATTAAAGCCGAAGAGGAGAAAGCCGCAAAAATTAAAGCCGAAAGTGGTGGTAAAATGTCGATGGGTATGAGTATGTCTTCGCCATCGATGTATATTAATGCAGCTAAAAATATTGTTCAAAAATTAAGAGCACAATAAAAAATGAAAAGATATTTTGTAATAGCATTTGTAGCTATCTTAACACTATTTAGTTTCGATGCTAATGCGCAAATGGCCTCTGCAGCTAGAGTTGAGCCTAAGATGAATATTAAAGGGGAAATTGAAGGTGCTGGTGATGTAAAAATTACTTTGACACGCCTAGAGGATGGAAAAGTTTTCGGCACAACTATGTCGAAGAAAGGTAAATTTCAAATGGAGACAGGAAGTACACTTCCTGCGCCATTTAAACTAACAGTGGGTAACAAAAGTTTACTTTTGGCTATTCATAACGGTAAAGTAACAATAAAAGGTAATATCTCGAACCTTAACGCTTGCGAGGTTACACCTAATACCGTGAATCGTGAGTATAAAGAGCTACTATCGGAGCTAGCTAAGTGTAAAACTGACCTAGAGCGTGATAATGCAATGGAGGAGTTTGTGCAGTATAACAAGCAATCGTGGATATCGCTATATTGTGTAAAAGAGTTATATAAGCGTCACCCTAATAGTACTCAAAAGATACGTATGTTATTAGGATATATTCACCATTTCGATTCAATGGATGAGTATAAGAAAATTGTAGCTGAATTAAACGAAAAAGAAAAATCTAATTAAATAAATAAACGTATGAAACAATTATTGTTATCGCTATCAGTAGCAGCATTGGCATTAAGCTCGTGTTGTGGTGGCGCAGAAGAGGCAGCAGCCGTGAATGATGGTAAAATTACCATCAAAGGAAAAGTACAGTTCGACGATCCTAAATTCAAAATGGAGATTTACCAACGTAATGGTTTTGAT
>CAYJHM010000106.1:732-7485 GCA_964369935.1 uncultured Rikenellaceae bacterium | reverse complement strand
TATAAAGTATTCTTCGTTGGTGGTTGAGCGAGTACTCAGTTCTTCCAAATACCTGCTAACTTCCTTAAAACTAAGGCTGGTTATGTTGATACAGGAGTATGGGCTAATAAGGCAAGCAAAGAGGCTGGTCAGTATGGCGAAATGGTTATGGTTGCATCTTCAAAAGATACAAACTACAACTATATCCCTAAAGGATACGAAATTCCATCGGATCTAGATTACCTACACATTACTACAAACAATACGATTTATGGTACTGAGTATCATACAGATATCGACTCGCCTGTAACTTTAATTGCAGATATGAGCTCGGATATTATGTCTCGTCCAATAGATGTATCTAAGTATGGTGTTATCTACGGTGGTGCTCAAAAGAATATCGGTCCTGCTGGTGCAACATTTGTTATCGTTAAAGAGGAGCTTATTGGTAAGGTTGATCGTAAACTTCCAGCAATGGTTGATTATGCTCTTCACGTTAAGAATAGCTCTATGTATAACACACCTCCTGTATTCCCTATCTTCGTGATTCGTGAGGTTTTACGTTGGTTAAAATCTATCGGTGGTGTTGAGGCTATGTACAAAATTAACTTAGCTAAGGCTGAACTTCTTTACAACGAGATTGATAGAAATTCACTATTCGTAGGAACTGCTGCTAAGGAGGATAGATCACTTATGAACATCTGTTTTGTAATGACTGAGGGCAACGAGGAGCTTGCTGATGAGTTCTTTAAGTATGCTACTGAGAAGGGTATGTCGGGTATTAAAGGTCACCGTTCGGTAGGTGGTTTCCGTGCATCAACTTATAACGCTATGCCAATCGAGAGTGTTCAAGCACTAGTTGATTGTATGCGTGAGTTCGAAGAGATGAAGAAGTAATTTTAATAAAAGGGGGCTCGTAATGGGCTCCCTATCACTTAAATAACTATTTAGCAATGAAAGTATTAGTTGCAACAGACAAGCCGTTTGCTAAAGCAGCGGTTGAAGGTATTAGATCGGTAGTAGAGGGTGCTAACCACGAGTTAGTACTATGTGAGAGCTACACAGAGAAGTCTCAACTTCTTGAGGCAGTAGCTGATGTAGAGGCAATTATTATCCGCAGTGATAAAATTACTCGCGAGGTAGTAGATGCAGCAAAGAACCTAAAGATTGTGGTTCGTGCAGGTGCAGGTTATGATAATGTTGATTTAGAGGCTTGTTCAGAGCGTCAAATCGTTGTTATGAATACTCCTGGACAGAACTCGAATGCAGTAGCAGAGTTAGTTATTGGTATGATGATATTCATGGCTCGTGATCAGTTTAACCCAACAGCAGGTACTGAAATTTGTGGTAAAACCATTGGTATTCACGCTTATGGTAACGTTGGTCGCTTAGTTGGAAAATATGCAAAAGGTCTAGGTATGGAGGTTTATGCTTTCGATCCTTATGTTGCTTATAAAGGTATATTTGAGGCTGATGGAGTTATCGAGGTAGCATCTGTTGAGGAACTTTACTCGAAGAGTCAGTATATCTCTTTACATATTCCTGCTACACCTCAAACAGTTAATTCGATTAACTACGATCTTCTTAGTAAAATGCCTACAGGTGGTGTTCTTATTAACACTGCTCGTGCTGAGGTTATTAACGAGGAGGAGATGGTTAAGTTATTGGCTGAGAGAACAGATATGAAATATGCATCTGACATTAAGCCTAAGAACTTCGATACTCTAAAAGAGCAGTTTGCTAATCGTGTATTTGCTACACCTAAAAAGATGGGAGCGCAAACAAAAGAGGCAAATAACAATGCTGGTTTAGCTGCTGCTACTCAGATTGTTAAATTCCTTGATAATGGCGATACAACATTCCAAGTAAATAAATTTTAATAATATAAAATTATAAAATAACTAAAAATTATGGTAAAGATTAAACCGTTTGCAGGTATCCGTCCACCACAGGATATCGTTAGTGAGGTAGCATCACGTCCTTATGACGTATTAAACTCACAAGAGGCTCAAAATGAGGCTGGTGAGAAGTCACTTCTTCACATCATTAAGCCAGAGATTGATTTCACTCCTATTATCGATGAGCACTCTGATGAGGCTTATAATAAGGCAGTTGAGAACTTTACTAAATGGCAAGAGAATGGTTGGTTAGTTCAAGAGGAGAGCGAGCGTTACTATGTTTATGCTCAAACTATGGAGGGTAGAACTCAATATGGCCTAGTTGCTTGCTGCCATTTTGATGATTATCTTAACGATAAGATTAAGAAACACGAGCTTACTCGTAAAGATAAAGAGGAGGATCGTATGATTCACGTACGTATTCAAGAGGCTAATATTGAGCCTGTATTCTTCTCGTATCCTGCTGAGGCTAAGATGGACGCTATCGTTAATGAGGTTATTAAGGATGCACCAGTTTACGATTTCGTTGCTGAGGATGGTTTCGGTCACCATTTCTGGTTAATCGACGAGAAATATAACAGCGAGATTACAACTATTTTTAGCGAGATTGACGCTCTTTATGTTGCTGATGGTCACCACAGAACTGCTGCTGCTGCTCTTGTTGGTCAAGAGAAAATGAAGGCTAATCCTAACCATACTGGCGAAGAGGAGTATTGCTACTTCCTAGCTGTTATTTTCCCAGATAATCAACTTAAAATTATTGACTATAACCGTGTAGTTAAGGATCTTAATGGACTAACTGAGGAGCAGTTAATAGAGGCTTTAGGTGAGGATTTTGTTATCGAGAAGAAGGGTAGTGAGATATATACTCCAGCTGCTTTACATAACTTTGCTATGTACCTAAATAACGGGTGGTACTCATTAACAGCTAAAGAGGGACGTTACGATGATAATGATCCTATTGGTGTTCTTGATGTTACTATCTTATCTAACTTAGTTCTTGATAAGATATTAGGTATTAAAGATTTACGTACTGATAAGCGTGTTGATTTTGTTGGTGGTATTCGTGGTCTAGGCGAGCTTTCTCGTCGTGTTGATAATGGTGAGATGGCTGCTGCATTTGCTATCTACCCAGTATCTATGAAGCAACTAATTGATATTGCTGATACTGGTAATATTATGCCTCCAAAAACAACTTGGTTCGAGCCTAAGCTACGTTCAGGAGTTGTAATCCACTCTTTCAAGGAGTAATAATAGCATAATATTATTAAAAATTGTGCGAGCTAGCCCATGGTTAGCTCGCATTTTTTGTCTATATTATATTATTCTTAGCGTAAAATTTGATTATTTGGAAAAAAATTACTATCTTTAGGGACGGGAAAATATGTATTACCATAAAACTAGAGGCTAAATGTTTACAACAGAGGAAGATAAATTAATAAAAACACATTTTGATATTTTACTCTCGTCGTGCGAGCGCATACTTAAACGTGAGGGCGATAGAGAGTTGATTATATCGGCTTTTGAGCTTGCTAATAACTCGCATTTAGGGGCTAAGCGCAAGTCGGGCGAACCTTATATTATACACCCTATTTCGGTAGCTTTAATAGTGGTTGATGAGGTTGGCTTGGGTGTTAAATCGGTGTGTGCTGCGCTTCTTCATGATGTTGTAGAGGATACAGATACCTCGCTAGAGTATATTGAAGAGGTATTTGGGGCTAAAATTGCTATGATGGTAGACGGATTGACAAAAATTAAAAGAGCAGGAGATATTGCTGCTGTCAATTCCGAGCAGGCAGAGAATTTTAAAAAAATTCTATTTACCCTTTCCTCTGATGTGCGTGTAATGATTATTAAATTGGCTGATAGGCTACATAATATGCGCACATTAAGCTCTATGCCATCGCATAAACAAACTAAGATAGTAAGCGAAACAATCGCCCTTTTTGCCCCTCTAGCGCACCGCTTGGGGTTATATGCCATAAAGAGCGAATTAGAGGATTTATGCTTCAAATACTCCTTCCCAAAGGATTATGAGATGATTACCGAGAGGCTTAATGCTAGTACGGTTACTCGTGAGGAGTATATTAACAGATTTAATGCGCCTATTTTAGATAAATTAAATGAGAGTGATATTGAGTTTGAGATAGTTGGACGAAGTAAAGCACCTTATTCGATATGGAAGAAGATGCAGCGAAAACAGATAACATTTGACGAAATTTTCGATCTTATAGCTATCCGAATAGTCTTTAAATCAGCTCCTTTTGTCCCGGAAAAGATTCAATGTTGGCATATATATTCGATTATTACCGATATATATAAACCTAAACCCGATAGATTACGCGATTGGGTTAATATACCTAAGGCTAATGGTTATGAGGCTCTTCACTGTACCGTGATGGGACCTGATGGGGTTTGGGTAGAGGTGCAAATTCGTTCCGAGCGCATGGATGATATAGCTGAAAAGGGGTTTGCAGCTCATTGGAAATATAAAGATAAGGCTGGTAACGAGGATATGGATAGAGAGCTAGATAAGTGGATTAAAGAGGTGCGTGAAGTACTAACCGATACTACTAGCGACGCTATTGAGTTTTTAGATGAGTTTAAGCTTAATCTGTTCGCCTCGGAGGTGGTTGTTTTTACTCCAAAAGGGGACACACGCACTCTAGCAAAAGGCTCTACGGTGCTCGATTTTGCCTATGATATACACTCAAAAGTGGGTGATAGAGCAATTGGGGCTAAGGTAAATCATAAAATTGTATCTATCTTTACCAAGTTACAAAGTGGCGATCAGGTTGAGATTTTGACCTCTAAGGGGGCACATCCAACTAACGAATGGCTTGAGCATGTTTCTTCTATTAGGGCTCGTAGGGCGATAAAAGATTATCTGAAACACACTGGTGCTGATAATGTTGAACTGGGGCAACAAATGTTTAATGAACGTATTAAAGAGATAGGAATTACTCCAAGTGCAAGGGTGTTTCGTAAGATTATTCCAGCATATAACTGCAACAATAAAGAGGAGTTTTATAGTGGTGTAGGTGCGGGTATTATCAAGTTAGATAATCTGCATAAGATATTGAAAACCAACGCGGCACAAAAAATAATTAAGTTCTGGGGATTAAAAGTTGGTGCTCCAAAGCGTCGTAATGCAGGTGATAATGTGAACAATAATCAGCAAATATCTAGTGATTTTAATATTGCTAAGTGTTGTCTACCTATACCTGGCGATGAAATTGTGGGTTTCAAAGATGGTTCAGCCAAGATTACGGTACATAAAAAAAACTGCCCACGAGCTATTGATATGGCTATAAAGCACGGAGATTTGATAGTTAAAACCGAATGGTCGAGCGAGAAGTTAGTCTCCTATCTTACCCATATAAAGGTGAAGGGGATAGATAGAATAGGTATCCTTTTAGAGCTTACAGAAGTCATTACAGGGCAATTAAATATCAATATTCGTAAACTGTTCATTGAGAGCCATGACGGCATTTTTGAGGGCTATATTTCGCTTTATGTACAAGATATTAAGAGCTTAGGGCAGTTAATCAAGAAGGTACAAAAAATAAAAGGAATCGAGAGAGCAATTAGGGTTGATACAATAGATTAAAAGGATTAAATATGGACTTTTTAGAGGGTATTTTGCCGATATTATTGGCAGGGATAGCGATTGTTTCGGCAATCAATAAAAAAGGGAAAAAAGAGCAGTCAAAGGGCACAAAAAGCAAGACAAAAGAGCTCTTTGATACTATATTTGATGATGAACGTACTCCAAATAGGCGTTCACTTTTCGATGTGCTTTTTGACGATGACACAGAGCTTGAACAAAAACCACAAGAGGCTAGGGTAGTATCTGAAAATCAGCCTATTACCTCTTTGTCTCAATTAAAGGATTCATCAATTGATTCTGCTAATGATTACAAGTTTGTTAGCGAAAGCACAATTGATACGGTTGATAATCAAGGAGGTATCGTAAGTACTATCAAGCTTGATAGCCCGATCGAGATAGAACGACCAAAGAGCGTAGTTAATTTTGATTTGCAACAGGCGGTTATTATGTCTGCTATTCTAGAACCAAAATTTAAAGATTAATAACCAACAATTTATCCAAAACTCAGGTTAATACTCTTTCATTTAAGCTGTAATAAGTGTGTATACACACTTCATAAATATACTATAAAGCATCTCTTTTCGCCGAATTTAAGAGCTTTTTACACATAGTTTACCTTATATATTACACATATAAAGAGAAGCGAAATTATAGAGTAAAATAGCCCCAATAATTTACGATATATAATATTAAGAAATTATACATATTTTAATTTAACATAATTAAGTCGAAATGAAGACATTATTTACAAAATTTATTGATGGTTATATACCATCTTACAAAATTGCCGAAAACGAGCAGTTTTACTCATTTTTGGATATAAATCCAGTACAAGCAGGCCATACTTTGGTGATTCCTAAACGAAACGTTGATTATTTCTTTGATTTGTCTGATTCTGAACTTCAAGAGATGATTATTTTTGCAAAAAGAATTTCTGAACAAATTAAGAACTCTTTGGGTTGTGTCAAGGTTGCTGTTGTAGTTTTGGGAATGGAAGTGCCGCATGCGCATATCCATTTGATTCCGATGAACAACGAAGGTGATGCAAATTTTTACACAGAGCGAAAAAAGTTCTCTCCAGAAGAGTTTTTAGCGATTCAAGAAAAAATCACGAAAGGTTAAATTTATAACATTTTACATTTATAAAGTTGAGGTTACAAATGTTGTAGCCTCAATTTTTTTTGCAAAAATTTTTTGTTAAGATTCACTTTTTTTGTGTAAATATTATTGATTTACACCTGTAAATATAGGTCTCTATTTTAAAAA
>CAYJHM010000106.1:0-722 GCA_964369935.1 uncultured Rikenellaceae bacterium | reverse complement strand
TGTTATAATTATATTAATCGTATGAATCGTTATAATATTCTTTCAATTTGTTTATAACTATCGCTATATCAGCACTATATTACATTTGTCTAAACTATTAATTTAGATAGTGAGAATATAGTACAATTGTAAATTACATTTGTATGTTACAAAAAGATTTTGTACCTTTGCAAATGTAAATAAATTAATAACAAAAATTATGGAGATAAAGGATAGAATTAATCAAATTATGGCCGATAAAGGGCTAAATTCACAACAGTTTGCTCTTAAAATAGATGTTCAAACATCTACTATTTCTCATATTTTGTCAGGGAGGAATAATCCGAGCTTAAACATAGTATCAAATATATTAGAAAATATGCCCGAAATCAACCCAGATTGGCTCTTATTTGGTATTGGTAATATATATCGCCCAGAATATAATAGCGAGGCTGATAATGGTGTTAATATCAGCAATACGTCGGACATCAACGAAGGGGGTGTATTTACAAATGTTTCTGGTAGTGATTCACGCAATAGAAGCTCTGTAAGTACCTCAGATGATAAAAATAGTTTTGTAAACACTAATAATGCCGCCTACACCGCATCTCTGCCCCTATATACAGATGTAAATGATATAGACAAGATAATTGTATTTTACAAAGATAACACCTTCGAAATAGTAAAACCTAGATAGTTTACATTTGTTACTCGCCTACTTAGTTGCTCTAAAACATACTATA
>CAYJHM010000105.1:0-7646 GCA_964369935.1 uncultured Rikenellaceae bacterium | reverse complement strand
CGCTTCGTAAGTCTTCAATCCTGCGATTTCTTTCTATTGGAGCAAAAATTAGATTAGTTATTTGAGAGATACAGTTCAAAATACGCTCACGCCCAATTTCTGAAGTTAAATCAATCTTACATACAGTTGATACATTCTTGCGAAGAATAAGACAGAAAATTGCTGAACTCATAACCGCAGTAAATGCATCAGTATCGACACCCGAATTTTTAAATACATCACGATAGTAGTTTAACATAGTTAAATTGGTATCGTCACGTAACTGAGCCATATTACGTGTTATCTGCGAGGTGTCTTCAAGCTCCCATAGAAGTAGTTTCTGAACCACCTCATTGCGCTCGAGCTCTAAATACAATGAACGAAACACATCTGTTGCAAATTTCTTTACACCACTGCGCTCTAAGTCGGATAGTTTAACAATGTCATTAATCCAAAATCTATAACGCATTGTGAATTTCTCGAATAGAGTATCAAAATCGCCATAATAACGATAAAATACATTAGGGGTAATATTAGCCTCTTTTACTAATGTTAATAACTGAATATCGTTAAAACCTTGTGACTTTACAATCCGCTCTAGTGCAGACATAATATCCTCTTCTAACTTCGCCTTACTTCGGCGATTTCTTGCCTCTTTATTATTTTCCTCCATGTTAATCAGATATATTAATTTCGTAGAATATCATTAAGAGTACAAAGTTAAAACAAATTCTATGAATTACCAAATATTATCCTGTAATTTTGTAGAAATTATGAAAGAAATTTTTTCGAGATAGAGTTTATCGCACTCAGAAAAGCTGTCAAGATGTTCACTATCAACATCCAATACACCATATATAAATCTGTTTTTATCGAAAATTGGTACAACAATTTCGCTTCGAGATAGAGAACTACACGCAATATGTCCCTCAAATTTCTCGACATCAGAAACCACGATTGTCTTAGCATCACGAAAAACAGTGCCACAAACACCTCGCCCTTTTTTTATGCGTGTACAGGCTAATGGACCCTGAAAAGGACCGAGCACTAACTCGTCGGCACTGTCTACTAAATAGAACCCAACCCAGAAAAAATTGAATGCCTCCTTTAGTATTGCAGCTATATTTGCAAGGTTGGCAATAGTGTTTGTTTCGGACGATACTACACTTTTAATCTGTGGGATAATTGCCTCGTAAATCTCTTCACGATTGGCACCTTTTGGAATAAATAAACTCTCTGACATACTTTTTATTATTTATTGTTGTTCTGCAAAAAAACTAGTAACTAGCTGTTCAGTAATAAGTTAGTTGTAATTAAAATTATAGAGGCTTACATAAACTAAATTTTGATTTTTGCCTCTAGCACTGCCGCTCGGCTCAAAATTGGGTTTAGGGTAGATATGACGTGTATAAATTCAATCCTCAGGTTTGACGGACGATTTAAAAATGGGCGACCCTTAAGCCGCCCATATATAATTTATGCATCAATGTTTGCATATTTAGCATTTGTTTCGATAAACTCTCTACGGGATGAAACATCATCACCCATTAGTATAGAGAATATATGGTCAGCCTCGGCAGCATTCTCAATTGTTACCTGCTTTAGCATTCGGTTTTCGGGGTCCATTGTAGTACTCCATAATTGCTCAGGATTCATCTCACCAAGACCCTTATATCTTTGAATGTGTATACCTTTTGTACCATACTCCTCAAGTGCATCCTCCTTCTCTTTTTCTGTCCAGCAATAACGCTTCTGCTTACCTTTCGATACTAAGTAAAGTGGAGCCATTGCAATGTAAACATGCCCACGCTGAATAAGCTCTTGCATATGCCTAAAGAAGAATGTTAATACTAGGGTAGTGATATGGCTACCATCAACATCGGCATCGGTCATAATAATCACCTTGCTGTATCTAATATTTGTAAGGTTAAGGGCCTTACTATCCTCCTCAGTTCCTATAGTTACACCGAGTGCTGTGAATATATTACGAATCTCTTCGTTTTCAAAGATTCGGTGATCCATAGCCTTTTCTACATTAAGAATCTTTCCCTTAAGCGGTAAAACAGCTTGAAACTCCCTGTCGCGACCACTTTTAGCACTACCACCTGCCGAATCTCCCTCGACAATATATATCTCGGTACGCTCTCTGTCCTTAGACGAACAGTCGGTTAGTTTACCTGGTAAGCGTGATGATGATAATACAGATTTACGCTGAACTAAATCACGTGCCTTACGTGCTGCGTGACGTGCTTGAGCTGCAAGAAGAACTTTAGATACGATTGTTCGTGCATCTTTTGGATTCTCCTCAAGGAAATTTTTAAGAGCCTCCGATACAGCACTATCAACTGCTCCCGACACCTCGCCATTACCTAGCTTAGTTTTTGTTTGCCCCTCGAACTGCGGCTCGGCAACTTTAACAGATAAGACAGCCGTTAAACCCTCTCGGAAATCATCGCCATTAATGTCGAACTTTAACTTCGCTAACATTCCGCTATCTTCAGCATATTTTTTAAGTGTACGAGTAAGTGCACGACGAAATCCTGTAAGGTGCGTACCCCCTTCGATAGTGTTGATATTATTTACGTAAGAGTGTACATTCTCTGAATATGAATCGTTATACTGAATAGCAATCTCAACTGGTACATCCTCGCGCTCGCCCTCCCAGTAGATTATATTGTCAATTATTGATGGACGGTTAGAGTCGAGGTATTTAACAAACTCTTTTAATCCCTCTTCAGAGTAGTAAGTCTCTGTTAAGAACTCGCCCTCTTCAGACATTTCACGTTTGTCAGTTAATACTAGCTTAATACCCTTGTTTAGGAATGCAAGCTCGCGTAGACGAGCAGAAAGGATACTAAAGCTATATTCGGTAGTTGTGGTAAAGATTGTGTCGTCTGGTTTAAATGTTATCTCTGTACCAGTCTCTTTAGTGTCGCCAATAATCTGTACTTTAGATGTAGGAGCACCTTTCGAGTAGGTTTGCTCGAATATCTTACCCTCACGACATATCGTAGCCCTTAAATCAATAGATAAAGCATTAACACACGATACACCCACACCGTGAAGTCCTCCTGATACCTTATACGAACCTTTATCGAACTTACCTCCAGCGTGTAGTACGGTAAGTACCACCTCTAGTGCTGAACGCTTCTCTTTCGGGTGATAATCGGTTGGAATACCACGACCATTATCTTTTACTGTAATTGAATTATCTTCGTTTATGTAGACCTGAATATCGGTACAATAGCCTGCTAGAGCCTCGTCGATAGAGTTGTCTACCACCTCGTAAACAAGATGGTGTAGCCCTTTAGGACCAACATCGCCTATATACATGGCTGGACGCTTACGAACAGCCTCTAAACCCTCTAATACTTGAATACTACTTGCCGAATAGCCACCATTCTCTGATGTGACTTCATCAACCAAATTTATCTCCTCACTCATTTTGTTGCTCTTAATTTTACAAAAATTGCTACTCTTTTATATTGGTACTTAACCTACCTATATGAACCCACAAATATAGTAATAATTAGCGATATATCCAAAAAAAAAGAGGATAAAACATATGTTTTATCCTCTACTTATTCAATTAATCACTACTTAGCAAAAGTCATCTCGTCGATTAGTCTTGTACAACCTGCAAATTTGTCGATAATAAACAGAGTGTAACGAATATCAACACTGATTGTTCTTTGTAGAGCTGGCTCGAAAGCGATATCACCACTCATAGCCTCCCAGTTACCATCGAACGCTGTTCCGATAAGCTCACCCTTGCCATTTAGTACAGGGCTACCCGAGTTACCACCAGTGATATCGTTGTTAGATAGGAATGCAACAGGTAAGAACCCTTCTTTGTCTGCATAACGACCATAATCTTTAGCTTTGTGAAGCTCTTTTAAACGAGCAGGAACATCAAACTCATACAGGTTCTCAGGATCGTACTTCTCGATTACTCCATCAAGCGAAGTGATATACTTATATGTTACTCCATCCTTTGGATCGTATGGAAGAACATTACCATAAGTTAAGCGAAGAGTAAAGTTAGCATCTGGATAGTAAACCTTATCAGGGTTCATCTCTTGAAGACCAGCGATAAATAGGCGGTGTCCCTCATCAAACTTCTGTTGGTTAATTTTATTGCGGATACCAAAATACATTGCTCTAGTAGCGTTGTTTAGGATAGTAGCAGGGTCATTCTTGATAGCGTCGCCTGTTGGGTTCTCAAGGAACTTAGTGAAGTTCTCCTCTGAAGCGAAGATTGAGTTACTATACATATAATCAACAAAACTATCAATGCCACCATACTGACTTATTAACTTGTCAAATCCCTCAGGACGGTACTCTGGAGCAACCTTATCAGCTACGATAGCAAACATAGCCTTAGCTACTTTACGATCAGTTGGCATATTGTAGTCCTTATAGATATCGGCTACATTAGCTGAAATATTTTTAAGAATATTTTCGCGCTGTGGATTGTTAGAATCTATTACATTGTCTAAACCACGCATTGCGTGAGCGAAAGACAAGATCTCGGTAGCAGTTAGAAGAGTTTCAGCAAGATATTGAGATGCTTCAACAAAGTCCTTACGAGCAACAACCGACTCTTGGATAAGGTTTAGAGCGTTGCCATACTTAGCTTTCCTCTCAGGAGAAGAATTTGCCCAGTTGATAAAATCAGCCTCTAATTTAGCTTTAGAGTCACGAACTTTTAACTTCTCAAGACCTCTGTTTTGTCCAATAGAGTTCTTCCAGTAGTTAGAAGATTGAGCATATTTAGAAGCGTACTGAATTTTAACCTTTGGATCAGCCTTCATATCCTCAAGAAGGATGTCTTGACGAATACCACGTACATAGATACGGTTAGTGTTAGTAACCTCAGTTGCTTCGTCCATCTCCCATGAAGTCATATAACGCTGTGTTCTACCAGGGAAGCCCATAATCATAGCAAAATCATTCTCTTTGATACCATTAAGCGAAATAGTAAGAGCCTTACGTGCTTTTAGTGGCTTATTGTCTGGAGAGTATTTAGCAGGATTACCTTGGCTATCAGCATAAACACGGAATAGAGCGAAATCACCAGTGTGACGAGGCCACATCCAGTTGTCTGTGTCGCCACCAAATTTACCTATTGATGAAGGCGGAGCACCAACCATACGCACATCATTATAAACTTGCTTAATGAATAGCACATATTGATTTCCTCCTAACATAGGAACTACCTCAGCAACCGAACCAGGGTATTTTGAAGTGCGAGTACCTGCTGATTCTTGTATATTCTTGATAGCAGACGATACAGCAACCGAACGTTGCTCTTCGGTTAAGTTACTACCTATTTTAGATAATACTTGCTCTGTAACATCTTCTATTTCACGAATATATGTAACATTTAAGTCTGGAGTAGGTATCTCCTCCTCCATTGTCATAGCCCAGAAACCATCTTTAAGATAGTCGTGCTCAACACTCGAGTGCTGCTGTATAGCATCGAATCCACAGTGGTGGTTAGTTAAGATAAGACTCTGCTCCGAGATAACCTCACCAGTACAGCCTCTACCGAAGATAACAATAGCATCTTTTAAGCTTGATTTATCTATCGAGTAGATATCCTCAGCCTTTAGCTTAAGCCCTTGCTTCTTCATCTGTTTGTGGTTCAATTGTTTCATGAAAGGGAGTAACCACATTCCCTCGTCAGCTCTAGCGGTTGTTAGCGTGATAGCAAACAATGCTACTAGCATTGATAATTTTTTCATTTCTTTGCTTTAATTATATTTATTAGATACGATTATTCTCCATATAATTCTCCACGTCTTTAACGGAGAATGGTATGCGTTTATTGCCCAAAATTTTAAAACCATCGCTAGTAACATTTATACAATCTTCAATACGAATACCTCCGAAGTTGTACATAGTACGAACCTTTTCGAAATCGATGAAGTTACTATTGATATTCTGCTTAGCCCATGTCTCAGCAAGTTGAGGAATGAAATATATACCAGGCTCAACAGTTACAACATGACCTGGCTCTAGTCGCTTAGCCATACGTAAGTTGCATAACCCGAATTGCGACGAACGCTCGATATCGAAATTATACCCTACATAGTTCTCGCCTAGCCCCTCCATATCGTGCACATCAAGACCAATCATATGCCCTAATCCCGTTGGGAAGAACATTGCGTGTGCGCCATTCTCAACAGCATCGCTAACACTTCCTTTCATATATCCTAAATCGATAAGCCCCTCGGCTACAACTGATGCAGCAGCAAGATGAACATCTTTGAAGAATACACCAGGTTTAACCATCGAGATACCTGTTTCGAATGCTTTTTGAACAATCTCATAAATATCACGCTGAAGCGGAGAGAAACGTCCACTAACTGGAAGTGTACGAGTAAAATCCGAACAGTAATTCATTGTTGTTTCAGCACCAGCATCAACTAATAGTAGCCTACCATCTTCAAGTGTGCCACTATGGTCGTGATTGTGAAGAGTTTCGCCATGTTGCGATACGATACAGTGGAACGATACACCTGCACCTTTTTGCTTAGTAATACCCTCGATAACACCTGCTACCTCACGCTCGGTTCCTCCAACACGAGTATGGCGCATAGCAGCTGTGTGCATCTCATATCCTATGTCGCAAGCACGTATCATTTCGTTAATCTCCTCCACCGATTTATGTTCACGCATTGATACTACAGCTTTGATTAAATCCTCTGATACATATTGGTTGATGCGCTCAGGAGAAACACCTAATAGTCTGCTAAGTTGTAGTACACTTTCCGCTCTGTAAGGAGGGAGGAAGTGAATTTTACGTCCCTGCTTGATGGCATTACCGATCATTTTGCCTAGCTCGCTAAGCGAAGCGGTAGCACTAACGCCAACACTATCGGCTTGCTCTTTAACTGTTGGTACATTACCCATCCATATAATCGACTCTAACGAATAATCTTCGCCATATATGCAATCGGTACCTGCATCAATATCCATAACACCCACATAGTCGGCGTGGTTAAGCCCAAAATAGTACAAGAACGAGCTATCCTGACGAAACGCATAAGTGTTCGAGCGATAGTTATAAGGAACTTCGCTATTTCCAAGCATAAGAATAATACCACTCTTAAGTTTACCCCTCAGTTGATCTCTACGACCTACATAAATCTCTTTGTTGAACATAATCGAATTATTTATTGTTATTGTTTTTTGTTAAATTGCTCTCTTTATTTTCGTTGAAATATTTAAGATGAAATATTAATAGATATACAAAGCCAATTGATATATAGCTGTCTGCTATATTGAAAATTGGGCTAAAAAATACAAATGGCTTACCCCCTAGCCACTCTGGCAGTGTTGTATCTATAATCGGAACATGAATCATATCAACTACTTTACCGTGAAGGAACCCTGCATAACCGTCGCCAAATGGGGTAGTGGTAGCAACCTCCCAAAAGGTGGATTCGCCAAATATTAATCCGTAGAACATCGAATCGATAAGATTTCCTAGTGCCCCAGCAAGTATAAGCGTGAAACCTATCAATACACCACGTGGAGCCTCGCTCTTGATTAACTTATTTACGTAGTAGCATAGTGCACCAATAGCAACAACTCTAATAAGACTTAGTAGTAGCTTGCCCCCGTCACCCTCAGAGAATTGGAACCCATAAGCTGCCCCT
>CAYJHM010000104.1:0-7813 GCA_964369935.1 uncultured Rikenellaceae bacterium | reverse complement strand
GCTTGAAAAGAGAGTAACACTAAAAATGGAGAATGAAACAATAAAAAATGTACTATACGCTATTCAAGAGCAGACAAGGCTCAGTTTTTTATATGGCGATTACAAAGAATTAGAGACAATACGTGTTTCAATCACCATTAATAACCAACCCACTAATGAAGTATTAAACAAAGTTCTTCAAGGGAGTGGATTTACATATAAAATTGTTGATACGGGAGTTTCAATAATTAAAGTGCCTCAACAGCCCTACAATACAGAAATTACAGTTAATGGTGTGGTTGTTGGAGAAAAAAATAGACCACTTATCGGTGCAATAATCGTTGTTAGCGGAAATTCTTCGGGCGGTGCAATCACAGACGAAAACGGTGCCTTTTCGATAAAGGTAAGAAGAGGTGATATGCTTGAAATTTCGTATATAGGATACGAAAAAAAGAGCGTACAGGTTAATCAATCGAGCATGACAATTACGCTAAATCCCGAGAATCTGGAGATGGAAGAGGTGGTTGTAATTGGTTATGGTACACGTAAGGTCAAAGACCTAACTGGTTCGGTTGCAGTGTTCGACAGTAAAATTATCGAGGCATCGTCGGCTACTAGCTTAGCAGATATGATACAAGGTCAAGTTGCGGGAGTAAGCATTATGGCAGGTGATGGCTCGCCAGGTTCGAAAGCGCAGATAACAATTAGGGGAACTGGCTCGCTAAACTCGGTAGTACCACTAATTGTTGTTAATGATGTTCCAATGTCGAAAGATTTTGACATAAACGAAATTAACCCTTCCGACGTTGAGAGTATCTCCGTGTTAAAGGGTGCATCATCGGCGGCTATTTATGGTTCAAGAGGATCGAATGGAGTTATAATGATTACAACTAAGAAAGCAAAAGAGGGAGCTCCACCAACAGTAAGCTATAACTTTACGCATAAAGTTGACAATCTTGTTAGTGAGATTACTACTTTAACTACTGATGAGTGGAAAATGCTATTAGCTGAAGCCCTACGTAACGAGTCGATAGCTGAGGGGCACGGTAGCCTTATGGACAACTATAAATACGAGGACTATCTAACAAAACCAGGATATTTCGGTGAGGCGAACACAAACTGGATGAGAGAGGTTATGCAGCCTGCAACATCAACATCGCATCAAATATCTATACGTGGTGGATCGGCTGGTTCATCATATAATGGTTCGTTTGGATACGATAACGAACAAGGAACGGTTATCAATACAGGAAACGAGAGATACACTTATAATTTCGGATTCGATAGCCAGATAAATAAATGGCTTCGAGCTAATGTGTCGGTAAATGGAACTTTTAGCGAGCGAAAATCTAATGGTTTGTATATATCGCAAGTATCAAGCGGAAGACCTGATTTCCCTGCATATAACCCTGATGGCTCAATTTATGTTCATTACTACCCTGATCCATGGAACCCAGATACTCCGATACAGGCGTCGAATGCACTTCTTGATGCAACAGAGAATACCACAACTAATAATAGCTTTGCAAATAGGATAAATGCAAGTCTTACTTTTGATTTAATAAAGAATATGAGCTTAGTTACTAGATATTCGTATTCAAACAGAACAGAAGAGACGTATCAATATGCATCAAGCCGCACAAGTATGGGTAACAATTACAATAGAGGACAGATGGGTGAAGGCAAAGATTATAGAAGAAAAACATCTGATCACAATATTGAGGCAACGGTTAGTTACAACCCTGAGATAGGTGATAAGCATAGGCTTAATGTGGTTGCATCTACATCTTACAACCAAGATGATTCGCAAGACATTACAACTGTAACAACCGATTTCCCTGACGACTACGTACAGAATGCTATATGGCAAGGCGCAAATCCTGCTGAGGTAACTGCATACTCTAGCTGGATTATGGGCGAAGCAGTAGGTAGCCGTATGATATCGTTTGTTGGAAGAGCAGAATATGGTTTTGATAGTCGCTATCTATTAACGGCCTCACTTCGTTCTGATGGTTCATCTCGTTTTGCACCAAGTTCACGCTGGGGATACTTTCCATCGGTAGCTGCAGGTTGGGTTATATCTGAAGAGAAATTCCTGAAAGATGTAAAGGTTATTAATATGTTAAAACTACGTGCAAGCTGGGGTTTAACTGGTAATGGTTGGGTACAGGAGTATGAGTGGAGAACACTTTACGAAACAACAGCATACAACAAAAAGCCAGCTGTTGTTCCTGAAACAATAGGAAACGATGCCTTACAGTGGGAAAAGACCGAACAGATAGATTTAGCTTTAGATTTTTCGTTATTTAAAAATCGTGCCTTAACAGGTACAATTGGTGTGTACAAGAAAGATAGTAGAGGTATACTATATAGCTATACTCTTCCTTTAAGTTCGGGTATCGAAAGAACAAAGGTGAATTTTGCAAACATCGAGAATAAAGGTATCGAATTTGAATTTGTTGCACAGTTAATTAGAAATAAAAATATTAGCTGGTCTATGAACTTTAACATCAATAGAAACCTTAATAAGATAACAAATCTAGATGCTGACCTTGTTTCAAGCCCTGGTTCAGCACGACTGTATAATACTGTTATTAAAGAGGGCGAATCATTAGGATTACTGTATGGTTTCGAAACCGAAGGGCAATTTCAGAGTATGGCACACATAGCAGAGTACGAAGCAAAGAACCCTGACCATAAGTACCAAACAACGTGGAATAACCCGATACCTGGAGATATTATTCTTACAGACCAGGATAATGATGGATATGTTAGTATTGGTTCAAACGAATATGACGACAAAGTGGTACTAGGCTGTTCGAGACACGATTTTGAGGGTGGATTAAGTTCTCGTCTTACTTGGAAAAACTTCACTTTTAACATACAAGCGGCTTTTGCTTACGGAGGAGAAAAGGGTTACAGTGGACTATATAAACAATTTTCGGCATTTGGAAATTTAGATAATCCAAAAAATGCATTAAGCGTTGCCTTAGAGCGTTGGACACCTGAAAATCCTAACACTCCATACCCATCAGTTAAGCTTAATAGTTATCTCAGTGATTTTTGGGATGTGATGGTATATGATGCCTCTTATATTAAGATACAGAATATTGCTATTGAGTATAATGTACCACGTGAAATTCTTGATAAGACAAAGATATTTACAAGATTCTCAGTATTTGCATCGGTAACTAATCCGTTCTTAATTACCACATACCCGGGTCCATCTCCTGAGTCGTGGAGCAGCAATGCGGTTAGTGGTCCTTCACTCGACTCGGACACTTATCCAAGAACTCGTAGGTTTAACTTTGGTGTTAAGATAACATTATAGTTGATGATAAAATATTATCGTAGAAGATGAGGATGTATTTTTTTTGAAATAACAAATAATCTTCAGAGATATACGACAACTTAACAATAAATAATAATCGTATGAAAAGAATAATATATATATTTAGCGTGCTACTAGCGGCAATAACTTTTAGTAGCTGTAACGCTATACTTGATGGCGAGGTACCAGATCATTTACTAGATGCAGAGAATGCGGTTACGAATGAATCGTCTGCAATGACTGCATTAAATGGTGTTTATTCATACTTAGGTGATGCTCAAATTTTCGATTGTTACTATATCAGTAACTCGATGATGAGAACAGGCTTGATGAGTAGGGAAAAAACAGGACGAGGCGACTTAGATATAAAACTTATCGAGTTCACGTTAGATCTTGAAGACACTCAAGCAGTTGAACCTTTTTGGGAGGCCACATATAAGATACTTAACGCTGCAAACAATCTGATTGCTGCTATCGAGAAACTAGACGAGTCGAAGTTTGGACCAAACAGAAAACTTGAACTACTAGGAGAGGCTAGATGTCTTAGAGCATTTGCAAACGATCTAGCTTTAAGGCATTACGGGCATTACTGGGATATAAACAGCGAATATGGGGCAATTATTAAATTACTCCCTTCAAGCCTTACTAACCATATGCAAGCTCGTTCAACGGTAAAAGAGAGCTACCAAGCCATTATTGATGATTTAGATTATGCAATAGCGAATGCACCATCTTTCTCAAGTAATGTTAGTGTATCAAAAGAGTATGCTATGGCACTGAAAGCTGATGTATTACTAAACAGAGGCGACGCAAGCGATTATCCTACTATAATTACTCTTGCTGATGATGTTATTAATAGTGGAGTTTTTGAGTTAGAAGATGAGTTTAGTGATGTATTCGCAAATGGATATAGCTCTAAAGAGTTGATGTTCACTCGAATTCTAAAAACCATACCTACTGAAGATTCGGGGCACTCGTTATGGTCACAATATGGAGATGGTTCGTATAATGCAGGATCACACTATAACGAGATACTTACTAAGTCTGATGCTAGGTGGGTTCACACGATGGATAGTATAACATCAGTGCACGAAACTACGGGATATGTTAGTAAGAAAGAGGTATTTAAGAAACACCGCTCAACCACTAAAGATGCACCTATGTACTATATGCGCTTAGCTCAGGTTTATCTTATGAAAGCTGAGGCGATGGCAGAAAATGGAGCGAGTGAAAAAAGTATTATTGAGGTACTTAACGTACTAAGAGATAGGAGTAACAATACTACTTATGCTGAAAATCAATTCGGTGGCGACATTGAACAAATTAAGAAAGAGATATTTTATGAATATGTACGCGAGGTAGGTTGTGAAAACACATCGATATATGATGTGATGTTACGCATAAAAATCGGAAATGTGAGGTTGTTAGACGAATACAACCCATACTACGGTGGTGACGACGATAAATTATCGCTACCTATACCTCCAGCGGAGTTGGAGCATAACTCGGAAATGACACAAAATCCGCATTACACTAATTAGTTAGGCAGAAAGTTCGCTGTAACTCTTTATTGATAACACAAATTGTATGCGTAAGTAGCTAAGTAATAACCTACATAGCTACAAACGATAAGTGAATATAAAACTATAATCTTATGAAACGAAACTCTAATATACTATAATATTATTTTGAGTTACATAAGACAAATGAAAAAAATAACGTATGAAAAAACTAAAATCATTATTAATAATCATTGGAGCAGGACTTATGATATTCTCTTGCTCGTTAGATGATATATTAGCGCCGTCGGAAGATGTAAAATTAGCTTTTTTAGAGACTGTTGAGTTAAAAACTGCCCTCCCAGGTGATACTGTTTATTTTCAACTAATGCTATCAACTAATGTTGGGGCTATTGAGAGTATATGGGTATCGGATAAAACAGGAGATTTTGTAGATTTAAGAGACTCTATAACTTTTGGTTTTGTGGCCGATACTATCACACTTGATTCAATTACAGGTAAACTATCTAAACCCGTTACAACAGTACTAGTTAACTACCCTATCGCTGTACCAAACAATGCCGACATTATTGGACAAGAGTTAGGTTTAACTTTCACTGCAAGATCAACAACTGGCTCCGAGTCATCAGGTAGCTCGTCGTTCTTAGTTGTAAACTTCGATACGTATGATCAAAAGTCTGTAGGACTACGTATGTACTCAAATGGACAGCACCAATGGTCTAGGCTGTTATATAACGCCGATACGCACACTGAGTTTTTCATGAATAGACTATCGCAAGAGAAGTTTCAAGAGAATACCGATCTTGTATACTACGAAGACCCTGTGCCTGACAAATTTGGATATAATAAGGAGTATCTGATTAGCCCAGACAACAGCGAGATAAAATCGATATTATGGGACGATGATGTATACGGTTTTGGGTATAAGTACCCATCATCTGAGATACCTGTATATAATGCTGCCGATATGAAGAACACAAAGTTATTAGATGTAACCGATTCGATAGTTTTCTCGACAGCAGGGGATAAGGAGCTTGAATCGCTCGATTTCTCTAACGCTACAAATAAATTAGAGATAACCGAAGATACTGTTATTGCTTTTATGACAGAAGAAGGACGAAGAGGTTTACTTTACAACACAAATAAGTGGAGCTACATGACAGTACAAACAAAATATCAAGTTGTACCTAAGCCTGCACTTTAATTTATATTGTATGAAACTAAAAACACTGATTCTATCATTTATACTTACCACAATAGGCATTATTGCCTATTGTGGTAATTCTAGCGATGAGGGCAAATATAATCGCCAGATAATAATACGTCCTATAATTGTAACTGAAGACGATGGTTCGAGCCCAGCAAAATGGAACTTACGTAAAGATGCCGTTGATTACGCTTTTGACCGAGCAAAGGTTGATGTGCTATTTACAGAGCCACATTTTTGGAGAAGTTCGATTGTATTAGATTGTAAAGAGAGCTTAGACAAAATATGTATGATGGGAGTTAAGCAGGGCATAATGACTGCCTCGGCTGATACTGTGAATATGATATTTGTACGCTCAATAGATGGTCGAACATCGCCACAAGGACGAGGGTTACTAAATGGTAATGTTTCGTTTATTGTGTTAGGCGACTCTAATGATACTGATATGCAAACATTTGTAATTACCCACGAGCTATGTCATAATCTAGGCTTGATTCATACGGTAGACGACCCAAATGTAGACGATAACATACCTAACATAATGGGTGATGGTGCTTTTAGCGACCGTATCGACCCCAAGCATAGCTTAACGGACTATCAAATTAAAGTAATAATGAAAAGTCCGTTGGTTAATAGATGCCCTATTATTAAATTTCCAGACAAATCAGCAGCAGAGAAATCGATAGTCGATGAAACGAAAGAGCTCTTCTTCTCAACACTTCAGAAGAGAGAGATGAGTGCATTTATTGCAGAAGAGCTACCGAATAATTCGCTAGAATATCTCCGTAATTACACAAAAGAGCAGTTCATAGATTGTATAAGAGATTTTACGGCAGAAGAGAAACAAAAACTAATTAGGGTAACAAATATTATATATAAGCACCTAATTAATCAGTCTCTTGATATCATTGCCGATAGTGATTGGAAATTTATTAAACTAGACAAAAAGATATGCGGTGGTTTCGCCCATACTCGCAATGATGCTATATTTTTCACTGAAAGACACTTAAAATATAGCGATGAGGCACTTGCCTCGTTAATACTACACGAGCAAATACACGTTCTTCAACGTATATACCCCAACAAATTTACTGAGCTATATAACCAGTGGGGATTTGTAGAGGGTGAGGTAAGCCTTCCAAAGAGATACATCACCAAAAAGATAACCAACCCAGATGCTCCTGTGGCTAACTGGATTTATAAAACAAATGGCCAACATTATTGGTTCTTTGTGGCTATAAAGGATGGCAATAGCATACCACGTATGGGCTACGACTTTACTACATATATATTTAAGGTAAAAAAGAAGAGTGGCAAATGGAGGGTTGTAAAAGATGTGAGTTCAACAAACGAGTTAAAGCACTACTATAAAGGTTATAATATCCCCACGGGACACGACCATCCAAATGAAATAGTAGCTTATATGTTTGCAGCATACATAAATGCCCTAATAACAAATAAAGAGCCATTTAGCGATTGGAACTCAACAGACGCACAAAAAAACGCAGCTATATTTAATAAATGGCTAAAGCAAATCTAATACGTCAAAGTGGAGTTATTAAGCAATTTCATATCATTAGACCATTGCAAAATGAAGATTCACGTTCTCATTCAATTTTTAGATGATTTTTTTTGAGATTTTTCGATATTTTTGGATGAAACCGAGTTTCAATTAGTTAATTAACGGATATAGGAATCCCAAAAGCGCGATATAAATTATAAGTAATGGTGCCAAAAATAGTTGGTAAAAATTAGATTTTAATGTCTATCTTTGTG
>CAYJHM010000103.1:0-7911 GCA_964369935.1 uncultured Rikenellaceae bacterium | reverse complement strand
GTTGATAATTTAATATCAACTACTACGAAGTTTAACTATTTTTGTGTCAGTTATTTATAAGTTCAATAAATATAATTTATTTTTTGGAAATTTACCCTTTAATATATCGATAGCTCGTTTTTTTTGTGCATAAATTGTGCTCTCTTCTTTATTTAACTCTTTAGCTATGTCTTTAACACTCCAACCATCGATGTGCAATTTAAATACCCTAGCGCACTCGGCAGGTAACATATCCATGGCCTCGGATATAACCGATAATACTTCAGTTTCGATAATAACCGAAATCATCGACTTCTCGCTCTCAACATAGTTAATGTAGTTGTCGGCTACCTTGTTATGTACCATTTGATTCTTATATCTGTTTTTTATACTAACCATAATATAAGACTTTAATGATATAAATGTGTTAAACAAAACGTTTCTACGCTCCCATAAGCCCATAAAAACATCTTGCACTATATCCTCGGCATTAATTTCTGAGTTTCGGTATATACAATCAGCATAGTAACACAGAGGTTTATATAGTAATTTATAAACCTCAATAAAGGCAGTAGACTCCCTTTTATTAAACCTATCTATCAAGTTGCTTTTCTCCAAATCAATTAAAATATTATAGTATAATAATATTAATACAGCCTCAATTACGCAACAGAAGCAGAAATATGTGCAAATATAGTACTTTTATTTAAAACTTGCAATTACTATAAATTTTTTATGTGTTATACTGCTATGGGGAAAGCCTTCGTGAACTTGAATTTTGCGAATTAGTAACCATAATAAACAACCATCCCAAATAAGACGTATTATAAATATCGCTTATTTGGGATGGTTGTTTATATGATAGAGCTAATTATTCCACCTTCACCGGTGGGAAAATCAGTTTTCCTTCTGTTGTATCATAAGTAAATTTATCCGAATATAGAGTTGGACTCGCTTGAGCACCTACAACACCATTTATAATACCCATTGCCGTAGTAAATTCATCTGTTCCTTTAGTTGGTAAGAGTGTAAATGTACCATTAGGATACCCTGTAGATGGTAATGAAGAGAGATATGTGCCATTAAATGTCTCTGAAAGATTTGGCATTTCACTCTTATTTCCTATAAATGGAACAAACGCACTACCTGCTGATATCGTCTCAAAAGCACCATCAACCGTGGTTGTTACTGTCTTTATACTACTTCCGTTAAGCCTAAGTTCTCCAACCATACCACCAATTTTTGGGGTACCTGAAACATAGGTTACAGGGTCGATTAATCCTGTGTTCGATACTGCTATTGCATATACAGTTAGCGAAGATATAGTTGGTTCGGCACTCATATCTTCTAACTTTCCACCTGCAATCATGTTACCAATACCTACAAGCCCTCCAATTGTTGGAGACTCTCCTTTAGCAATAATAGTACCTGCATTTTCAATTCCGTGGAATCCAATTTTAGTTTGAGCCATATCAATCTGCCCAGCAATGGCACCCACAACATTTCCTGTTACTGTTCCTGTGAAAGATACACCTTGCGATTCGACATTAAATAGCTCAGAATCCATATCCGATGATGCCCTACCAGCAATTCCTCCTGCAATACCTTTAGCACCTGTAGCCTCTACAATTGCACTGGTTGTTGAACCACCAAAAGCTAGGATTCCTTCGAAACCTAAATCTTCTAAAAACTTTTGAGTACCACTCTTAGTTAATTCAATCAAACCAACTATTCCTCCTACATTTGATATTCCTTTTACCAGAGTGCTATCAACATGACAATTTAAAATATTCGCCTCAGATACACCTATCAAAGAACCCACATTTCTACCTCCTTCAATCGATCCTTTGTGAATTCTACAATTTGCAATGGTAGTACCATAATCTGCCGAACCTAAAAGAGCACCAATATTATCTTCAGTAGTATCGATTGTTGGATTTTCAAAAATAACATTTTTAAATTCTGCTGCATAACCAGCAGAAAATGATATATTAGAAAAGAATGGCTTAGTATCATTATAATTAATTAATGTTTCATTACCTCCGTCGAAAATACCGAAGTATGCACCTGTAACACGTGCACTAAAATTACCAAGGGTACTAAAATCAAGGTCAATATGTAGCTTTACATCGGTATAGAAGTAACTGTAAGCTTTTGCTAAGTCGTCCTTCAGAACATCATTTATTCCAGAAACATATGGGAAACTTAATGCAGACACAAGCATTAACGCATCATTATAATTGATTATATTAACGGTATTTTCAATGCTATACCTTTGTTCTGCTTCTGCAAGAGGTTGTATGGTTGACGAACTACCACCCCAGTTATGTATATATGATAGAGGATCATCGGCTGTATAGGTTCCTGTAAATGGAATTTTCTGCATTTCCTCTTTGGTTAAAGTTGATGAACTTGTTCCATCAGGTATAGCCCCTGGGAAGAAGGCATATCTTGTACCTTGGTAGTTATTGGCATCATAGAAACTATCAATAGCCTTAATCATAAGGTGATATATGTATATATCTCTCGTATCGCCCTGTTTATACCAATTAAGAGCAGGTGCTGTCATCGCAAAAAATGGTAATCCAACAGTTTCGTCTTGATTCCCTTTCATAAAGTAACAACCTGTAACAGTAGCTCCTACTTCTGTTACACCTACAACTCCGTCACCTCGATATCCATAATCAGCAGTTTTTGAAATATTTTTATATCCAGGAGTTGGATTTGCTCTCTTAATAAGAACCTCACCAGCATTAAAACAACCTATTATTTTACCAGTAGCAGCTAAAGTACCAGTCACTCCTCCATAATTAGAAGAAGGAATCCCAGCAGCAGCTTCTCCACTCACCGATTCAATACTACTATATTCTACCTTGCCCACATTATATGATGCAACTATAGTACCCGCATTAAATCCTATCAAACCTCCAGTAATGCTAACTCCTTGCACTGAACCTGCATTGTGGCATCCTTCCAGTATTAAAGATGCAGATTCGTTTCTGCCTATAACCCCTCCTACATTAGTATCGCCTATTACGGATGCATTTGCCTTATTATAAGATTCTGATATACGAGTGATTGTGCCATCTGTGCGTTTATCAGTAGCGATGTGACCTATGAGACCTCCTATATTGTCTGAAGTTTTTTTTCTGCCAGAGACAGAAGCAGCGTTAACAATTTTTGATATAGTGGCAGAGCCAGCTTCGCCTATTGCGCCTATAATACCACCAACTTGCTCATCTCCTTGAACAGTACCAGTTTGTTCGCCAGTTAAAGTGATTGTTTGTTTGCCAAGGGTATTACTAATTGTAATATGTCCGCTACTAATATTTCCAATAACGCCTCCAACTTGCTCATCAGCCATGACTGTGCCACCAGTATATACCATGCAGTTATCTATCTTCGTATCATTGCTCATTTTTCCAATAAATGCACCTACGTTATCATCATAGTCGGATTCGATAACTACCTCTTTCAATGTGATATCTGAGATTTCAGCACCTTCGACATATCCAAATAATCCACCATCAGAAGATTTTAATCCTTTTATTGTTCTCATCACCGGTACATTTGTTGTAGATTCCGAATCAATACCTTTAAAAATACCTTTAAATGGTTTAGGATCTGATGGTACACTCAGTCCTATTGGTTTCCAGTCTGCAACTTCAGTTAGATCTATATCATCCATCAAATATCCAGTTATGTCACTGTGCCCAGCATGCACAAGCGCAGAAAATTCAACCAGATCCTGTTCATCATATATATAGTATGTCTCTACAGGTACATCGCCATCTATAATGGGCTCGTCAGTCCACGGCTTAAGCTGCATAGTCCATTGGTACCCTGCTTCTGCCGTAATTGTTACCTTAAAGTGATAGCTAAAACCTGGTTCAAATTTCATCGTAGCATCACGGAAAAGAAGCATCCCAAATTCGGCAAATTCACAAAAAGGAATTGGAGTAAAAATAGATTCATCGGGAAGTACCAAAGCTGTATAAGTAGGGTTTTTTGTCCCATCAGCCGCTTCAGTTTCACTATAGTATGGTGTAACCATCAACTCTTCTTCAATAAATGTTATACCACCCCATCTGCCTGGTTCATATCCCTTAGATGGAGAGAAAAACTGAACTTTAGTATCCTTGTTAAAGTTCAGCCCTTCTCTTTCGTTCTTAACAATCTCAACAATCACCCTTGATGTTTTACGTTCAAGGTCTAAATTAACGGTGTTGTGACCTAGTCTTGTCAATTCGTAAGAATCTACCAACATATAATCGGCACTTGTTATCTTTTCAACTGCACTTTGGTCGGCAGGTAGCAAGAACGATCTTATCGAGGTAGTTTCATTTGTTGGGTAGTATGCGCTAAAATAGCGGGATTCACCGTCGGTCATCCATACAAAATCACTCTCCTGCGCTCCCCAATAAGGGGTGCCAGAATCCCAATTTCCCTCAATGGTTGTTGGCTTTGGATCAGTTACGCTTGTTGCTTGAAACTCCCAGCTGCCAGCGGTAAGATTGTACTTATACTTTGCAAATGATGTATCATTACCGCTCGACTTCATTATGGCTACAACATCGCCATCGGCAAAAGCAGCAGATGCAGCACCATCTTCGAGCGGGTTACTGCGTGTTTGAGGCTCACTATCGCTATCCATAATCTGTTGCGACACTCTAGCATCAAAAATCATCGCATTTGGATCTTTAATGTCATCATTAACAGAGGTACCTAACTCTTTCGAACAACTTGTTAGCGAGAGTACCACTGCAAGCACAGCGACAACAGATATTATATTAAACTTTTTCATTTTATTCTCGTTTTACCTTCTTAATTATAATCGTAATTATCTCCAATATCAAACCTAAATTGCAGAGATTTACCCGAACCAAAACTTTCTTGTGTTATATTTTTTGTTGTATGGCTAAATTCACGATCTCTTTTTGTTTCGTCCATAGTATATTTCGTGCCATTTACCACATACTTTTTAGTTGTAATCTTAAAACTTAAATTATAGTCTCCTGCCAAACCATCTGCAGTAAATTGATATGGACTAACAAGTAACTGTAAATCTGCAGAATAATTTTCATCTTCTAGACTTACTGGGAATTTATGTTCATAATCCAGCTTCAAATCTGCATTTATTACTCCGTCACCTATAGATGCTTCACGTTTTATAGCTGTACCTGTTGTGAAATTAAACCCTGTTAGATACTCCATAGGATTACCCGAGGTCGATTTAATATCTATTGAATAGATAACAGATTCGTGATTCGCAGCATCCTTCGTGTTTGTGAGGGCATAATTAGATTTGCTATAGTATATTTCTTTAAAATTACCAATAAAGTCAAACTCAATATTTACCCTTGTAAATTGGTGTTCAGGATATATCGGCATCTTAAAACTAGCATCTAAAGTTATATGCTCTTTGTCACCTTCAGTGAATAACAGATCATTATGATATAGGTCATAAGGATTCATACTTGACAAATCAATGTTAATATCTGCATCATTAAGTATAATTCTATTATCCTTAACCTTAAATAGTTCACCATCCTTAGCATCCCACTTTATAGCCCAATATTTTAGGTTTGGAGTTGTGTTTTTCGATGGATCTGTTGCATAAGTAGGCGGGGTTGGTGGGGTTGGCTCAGGTTGTGAAGGGTTTAGCAACCAGTTTTCGTGCTCCCACTCATAATATGCATGATCCGACTCATACTTTTCTCGTAGCAAATTATCATTATAACGATCATAGTAATATTTTTCATCTAAATTATATATATACATAGGTGAAGTGCGTTTTGCCCCCTCTACAACTTTTCCAGTACCATCAATAGTCATATCATAAACTTCCCATTTTTCCCACGTACCACCCAAATCCAGTCTCTTATATTGATCTGCAGCTTCGCCAGCAATTGGAATATAGGCGCGTTTTACTTTAACAACATAGTCGAACCTAGTACCAGTAATAGCCAGACCTGTATCATTTTCATCCGCCTGATCAATTAATAGGTAGTAGCTATCAATATTATCGTTGCTAACAGTAGAACGGGTTTGTACTGCACTAAATAGCTCAATATCTATTGGCGTACAACCCTCAGGATGAACATCTTCGGGCATTATCACTCCCAACTCACTCTTTGAGCAGCTCGCAAGCAACATTGATGCAATTATGCCATATATAACAAATTTTTTCATTCTCTTTACTTTCAATTATTATCTCTCTTTTACCTATTTTTAGAGTTAATACACCCTAAATGAAATATGTCTAACCCTCGACTTCTCCTCCACTATCAGTTCCAGTTTCTTCACCTGGACCCCAATCTTCTGTGTTTATCTCAAAATCTTTATGCTGCCACTCCATTGTCTTAACGGTGATATTCATTGGCCCTATACCTTCGGGTAGTGTTATTGTGTAGTTATAATGAACACCTGATAACCACACGTGATTGTTAGGGAAGAGTAAGGTTTGTGTTGTTTCTGTTGAGCCGTCGCTATAGACCACCTCTACTTTACAATCTTGCATGTACCACCTATATAGAGGTATCATCATAAGTATACTACCTTCGGGTGTTAATGATGTAGCGCTAACCCTATTAGGAACAACATCGCTGATTGGGGCTACAATATCACCGAAAAAAAGTGGTACACTCTCTATATAATCATTAACTATATATGGTTCCCCACCCCAAAATGATCCTTCATCAAATTCAGATACATAGAGTATATACCCCTCCGTAGCAACATTTATAAGTTTTATACTAGTAATTTTTTGAGTTGTTCCTCCAAGAACAGAGAAACTTACTGCCGTAAGTGCGTGATTGAAACTTAAATTTACATTCTCCACGGCTGATGTATAGCTATCCTTTGCTGTTGCAAATACTAAATCAGGATGTTTTGTAACATCGCTTGGGACTTGATAGTATACAGCAAGGAAATCATCTGATATCACACCACTATCACTACCATACATATCATCATATATTTTATAATAGTTATTCGTTATTGAAGGCAGATAGGCTAATCCATTCTCTGATAAATTAGTTATTGGTGTTGGAGGAACTGCAGTAATACCTTCATAGTACAATATATCTTCTGTTATATAATTTGGATTATCGGCAAGCTCCATAGATGGCGACATAGCCAAAAATGTAAGTTGTTGATCCTCATCATCTGGCCAAACTTTAGCTGGGCTATGACTCCACGAATTATCAGAGTTGTTTAATACAAGAGAACTAATAGGGTTATACTCTACAACATCATCTTCCGATAACGCAGGTGCATTAGGATCTGTTTCGTAGATGATAACATCCATACTTGGTAGTATGGAACTACTGCCAAGCAATGTGCCCTTAGTTTGCATCTGAGCAAATGTTATATTACGCTCGGTGCTATTATCAATCACCCCAACCTCACTCTTAGAGCAAGACAACGTGAACGTAGCCAAAGCTATATATAATATCTGAAATTTTCCTTTCATACAAATTTTTCTTTTTTGTTTCATTACTCACATCTACTCAATAATCTCTGGTGGTTCAGGGGTTAAATCGTGTTCTTGCTTTACCCACTCCTTAATAGTAACCTTAAGTTTTATTATAGGATCTAGTGGCGCTGTCGGAGTAGTGATTAGTTGAAGTATGTCGTTCATACTAAATTCATACACTTTTCCTGCTTCATACGCAGGGTATGTACTTGTATTGTTGTCAAATGCAATAACCTTTAGGTAAGTAAAGTTATTATTCGCATCTCCGTCATCAGTTGGTAAGCCATTAATAACATCTACATGTTTCCAAACCCCACCTTCAGACTTTTCTGTATAACCAATTTTTAATATTACAAATGGTAAATTTTCACCTGCGATAGTTATATCGGTCTCAGGATTACTTCCCTGCGGAAAGAGATTGTAGCCAATAGCCTCTCCTCTCAAAGCACCTCCAA
>CAYJHM010000102.1:0-7926 GCA_964369935.1 uncultured Rikenellaceae bacterium | reverse complement strand
TGGTGGCACCACTTTAAAGAGATGCAAAATCTCGCAAATCCCTGAAACTCACACAGTTTCGGGGGTTTTTGTTTTTAGAGAATTGGTAAAATAGTGCACTTTTGAGTGTTTGAAACTTTCCAATTCGTGGGACTAAAATTTTTAGACTAAAAAGTCCCACTCACACGGACGAAATACGCTGTTATTCAAAGTTTTGCGTAGCGACAACTCCGCTTTCCTTTCCTAATTTTGTATTAATAATTTTAAACATCAACAAAATGGAAAGAAAACTTTTTTCAGTGCTGTTCTTTATTAAAAGAACCAAACTTCGCAAGAATGGCGAAGCCCCAATCGTAGTGCGCATAACTTATGGTAAGCAGATTGCTGAGAGTCAAATCGGGCGGAGTATCCCTGCCGAGAAGTGGTCACAAGCCAAAGGGTGTGTAGTTGGTCGAGACAAGAAATCAAACGAGGTTAATGCCTATATCGAGATGGTACGTGTAAAGCTCTACAACATCCAGCAGGAGTTTGAGCGCACAAATGTTCTCTACACTGCCAATATGGTTAAGGATAGTTATTTAGGCAAAGGCGTAGAGCAACGCACTCTCTATTCTACTTTTAAGGAGCACAATGACAAGTGTCGTGAGCTTATTGGCATCGACTATGAGTTAATTACGATTCGCAGGTATGACAATTGCTTGAAATATCTAATGGAGACTGTAAGTCGGCAGTATGGCAAAGATGATATTCTACTATCAGAGGTAAATGGAGAGCTTGTGCGTAATTTTGAGCATTTTTTGAAAGCCGAGAGAGGGTGCGCCCAAAATACGGTTATCCGCTATATGAAGTGCTTTAAGAAAATCATCAATCTTGCTATTGCTAACGAGTGGATGCATCGAAACCCATTTGCTGGCATCAAATTTCAAGAGCAGGTTGTAAATAAAGATTTCCTGACCCAAGAGGAGGTGACAAAACTTATTCAGACAGATTTTGGAATAGAGAAGCTGAATGTAGTTCGAGATATTTTTGCCTTTCAAATCTTTACAGGTTTGGCTTATGTCGATGTGCTTAATCTTCGCCCAGAGCATATTTCGTCTGAGGCTAGTGGCAAGATGTGGATACGCAAAGCACGGCAAAAGACGGATAATATGTGCAATATTCCACTATTACAACTACCCCAAATGATTTTGGATAAGTATGTAGATCATCCTCAATGTACCTCAAAAGGTGTGCTTCTACCTGTATTCCATAATCAGACAATGAATGTTTACCTCAAACAAATTGCCACCCTGTGCGGAATTACTAAAACGCTAACCACCCACACCGCTCGTAGAACTTTTGCTACCGTAATTGCTTTGGCTAATAATGTGTCTTTAGCGAATGTCTCAAAGATGTTAGGGCACACAACAGTGCGAATGACACAGCGATATGCCAAAGTTCTAGATAGCTCTATTATGCGAGATATGGAGGCGGTAGAGAGTAGCTTATCTATGAATCATATAGCGTTGTAGATTATGGAGAACAGAGCGATAACAATTTCTGAGAGTGGACAGGTGTATATTCCTACCTCTGTCTCAATGAGAGATTTTGAGATTGTAACACTATTTGAGATAAGCCACCATATATTTAGGCGAGCTGTAAAGGATGTTCTAAAATCGAATGTATGTAGTGGCGATTACTCTTATGGTGGTGTAATTTATGGTGGCTTCATCTATCCTGATTATTATAGTTTAGATATAGTAGTTGCTATCTCTTTTAGGGTGCAATCGCACAAAACGAAAATTTTTAGGGAGTATATAATGAAAAGAGTGGTTAGGCAATCTTCGCAAAATTTGCTACTATCTTTTCAAGTAAATCCCATTGTTAATTGACGCAAAATCAGTAATTTTGCAAATAATTATTAGACTTATGACGCAGAGTAATAAAATACAGATATTTGAGGAGCGTAAAGTGCGTACCTTATGGGATGACGAGCAAGAGAAGTGGTATTTCTCTATCATTGATGTAATTGAGGTTTTGACAGATACAGATCGCCCACGCAAATATTGGAACGACCTTAAAAAGAAACTTCAAATTGAAGGCAGTGAACTGTCCGAAAAAATCGGACAGTTGAAAATGCGTGCCACAGATGGCAAAATGCGTATGACTGATGTTGCTGATACTGAGCAACTATTTCGCTTGATTCAATCTATACCATCACCTAAAGCAGAGCCATTTAAGCAGTGGATGGCACAGGTGGCGAGTGAACGTTTAGATCAAATGCAAGACCCAGAGCTATCCATTGAGCAAGCGATGACAGATTATCGCAGATTGGGGTACTCAGAAAATTGGATTAACCAACGTATAAAATCCATCGAGATACGCAAGGAATTAACCGATGAGTGGAAACGTTGTGGATTAGAGGAGGGCGTTGAATTTGCAACCCTAACAGATATAATCTACAAAACGTGGAGCGATCACAGCGCAAAAGAGTATAAGAGGCTAAAGAACCTCAAGAAAGAGAACCTGCGAGATAATATGACCAATGCGGAGTTAGTATTGAATATGTTGGCTGAGCTATCCACTAAAGGGATTTCAGAGGCAACCGACCCACAGACGATGGATCAGCACGCTGATGCAGCTCGCAAAGGCGGCGAGATTGCTCGTAATGCTCGACTTGATTTAGAGGCTAAAACAGGGCGTAAGGTTGTAACCTCCCTCAATGCCCAAAGCATCAAGGCTCTGAAAGACAAAAATGATGAGTAGTTAATCATATCGATAATCATTGCTACTATGGCAAAAATTATGAAAGCCGAACGCAAACAAGCTCGCTTGATTTGCTGAGGCGCATCTAATTTTATGTAAAGGGACGACTTTGCTACGGAAGTAGTCAAGCACAAGCCACAAGTGGTTGAGCATAGCTCAATACTTGCCTATTCCTCCGTCAAAGTCGAATGAGAGCCATAGCAGCAAAGACAACCGACGCTGTGAGCGAGAGCAGAGAGAGCTTGCTCACTATGCCGAGCCACGAGGAGGAAAGCATAAGCTAACCGATATGAGAGATAAATTACAAAAAGCGATGAACGATAGATTATTACAATCACCATTCATCGCTTTTGTGTTAGCAGCACGACTGCCCTCTATTCAAGATAAATCATTCACACCACGCCTTTTGGTGGTGCTTCTCAAGTAGTCGCTGGATTGCACTCTCGGAATATAATATTTTGCCATCAAATTGAATATACTCAATCCTGCCGTTGTTGCGCCACTCTTGCAAGGTTCTTCGACTAATCTTCAACCGTTCCGACACCTCTTTGTCTGTTAGATAAGTTTCTCCATTTAAGGGTGCTTTATAGCCCGCCACCAATGCCTCAATCGCATCCAACATAGAATCCAATGCTGATAAAAAACTAATAATTTGCTTGTTGTCCTTTGTTATAATTTCATTCATAGTTACTCCTTTTTGTATTTGTTAATAAATTGCTCCACATCATCGGGACTATAAAAAATCTTATGCCCAATTTGAGTATAGCCAATCTTTCCGCTATCTCGATAGGTTTGCAAGGTGCGCATTGAGATTTGTAGCATCCAACACACCTCGTGGTTATCCATCCATTGCTGCAGGGACTTATCCTTACTAACCCTACATAGCTTGTCCACTCTTTGAGCAAAATTCTCGAATCGAGCCATCATCATCTCCCAAACCCTTTTTTCAATATTAATAATCTCCATAATTCATATAATTTTAGTTAGTAATCTGACTATTGCACTGCAAAGAAATAGCTACTATATGAGGTAGCAATGGATTTTTAGGGTGTGGCTCAGTTTGGCGTTCATTTGGCAGTGATTGGCATAGATGCGGTTTCATACGCTAAATTAAATGAATATAAAAGTTGGCATTTAATTCCTCTCTCGCTTATCTGCGTAAATAAGTTTTTACGTGAGTTTACAAGAATAAAAATACATATCATTTTTTGCGCAAATAGTCATCGATAAATTGATTAATTAATTTATCAGTTTATCGATTTACTAATTTATTGGCTAATGTACTGAAATGCATATTGATTGAATTACATATATGCATATTCATTTATCATTTCATCAAACAATCGAGCAATTAGTATAGTAATATATGGCAGTTGGGCAGTGTGTGGTATCGCAGAGGCACAGTTTGGCGTAGGAGTGAATGTTTTTCGAGCGTCCTCATTCGCTAGTTTTGTAACCACACAGCAGGATGTAACTACTCAAGCACGACCAACAGTAAGGGAACAAGCACTATTTCAGAGTATCTGAAATCTAGACTTGCTGTTATAGGGTAAATTCCAATCCGCCACAAGCGGATTTTTATATTCGTCAGAATATAGCGAGGTGTCCTTTGAGTAACTCAAAGGGCAACGAGTTACTCGTTGCAAACCTCGCCCCTTAGCAGGGGACGGCTAATCCTCCGAAGTCGGATTAGCTAAAAAATCTATACCTATCGGTAGTTGTATTATGATAACTATTTATAATGTAATACAGCCACAATCTAAGATACATATAATAAAAATGAGAGCGATGTAACGATTATATTCAACTTCTCAGAGACTGTAAAATAGAAGAAGGTGAATCTTAGTAGATAAAAATATTGGACGTAACATTTTAATTAGACTTAATGCAATGTTAATATAGGAGTTTAATTGTAATGTTAATTTGCGTATTTAGATTTTTATCATTAGTTTTGCATAATATTAGTCGCTTGACTAAATTAATGTGGTGTTTATGGAGACAAACGTTGAGACTAAAATTATAGATGCAGCTCGCTCTATCTTTTACGAAAAAGGATATAGCGGAGCTACTATGCGCAATATTGCGCAAAAAGCAGAAGTTAACCTAGCTCTCTTGCATTACTATTATAGAACAAAGGATAAGATATTTGAAATCGTACTTAGTCACGCATTTTCGCAACTTTTTAGCAAGCTGAAGAAGGCACTCAATGCTAAAGTTGACATTTTTGAAAAGATAAGATTGATAACCAACGGCTACGCTCAGGTAGCACTAGCCAACCCTAAGCTACCAGGGTTTGTTATGCACGAATTAGAGATCAATCAAGAACTGGTAAAGAGCTTGATTTTCAGATATAAAGACGAGAATCAGATAAGTACAGCTTTTGATAGTTTTAACGAAGAATTAGAGCTTGCGAAGGCCAATAAACAAATTAGAGATATAGATTCTGTAGATCTATTTATTGATATTATATCTTTGTCATTATTCCCATTCATCGCAAAAAGTTGTTTGAGTGGAGTAATATTTTCTGATAAAAAGAATTATAATCAGCTACTTAAAAATAGAGCGGACTATGTTAGTCGTATCTTGATTGACAGTATAAAGGTCTAATATTTTTTTCTGATATTTAGTCAAATGATTAAAACAAATGTATAAATGAAATTAACTATTATTAATGGTAGTCCTCGAAAAAATGATGCTACAGGGAGAGTGCTAAAGGCTATGAAAACCTGTTTAGAGAAGCATAGCGATGTTGAAGTATCTTATTATGATATAAATCAAAATCCAATAAAGCAGTGTACTGGATGTATGCTATGCTACAAAACGGGCAGATGCCATATAAAAGATTTTGCAACCGATATAAATAGATCTATAAGTGAATCACAGGGTGTTATAATTGGCTCTCCAACATATGTAAGTAATGTATCAAGTCTATTGAAAACTTATATAGATCGAGGTCATTTTGTTGTTGAGCAGTCATTAAGGGATAAATACACCTTATCTGTTGTAACTTATGAAATAGCTGGTGGAGGAAGCGTAAGAAGAATCTTGAGTAATCTATTTGCATATTCAGGTGGAAATCTTTCTGGAAGTTTCACACTTAAACTTAATGCCAATACTGATCCTTTTTCGATAAAAAATATCTCAACACAAATAGATAAGAAATGTGATAAACTATACTCTCGAATAGCTAAAAAGAGACGCAAAAGTCTGTTGAACAAATTAGTCAACTATATTGCACTGTATATAATGATAAAACCCTCAGTGTTAAGCAACAGTAGTAATTATTCGGCAGTTATACAAAGATGGAGAGATTTAGAAATTATAAAGTAAAGCGAAACTCGATAATTAAGATTATCATATGTTTAGTTGCTGTATGTTCGATGAAAATTTTACTAAGTATGAGTTCAGAACCGATATATTATAATAAACAACTCAATGCACAATTGAAAACGGTTAAACCTGAATGGGATGGAAATACATATATCGATGGGCGATACTATAATGAGACAGTAGTAACAACCGCACCAATATGGAGTGTTCTAAAATGGAAATTGAGTCGTAATCCTCAGTGGAAGGAGAAAAAAGAAGATAAATTCCAACTTACAACAGTCTCTGACTGCAATTTTGATTGTGAAAAAGATATAATTGTATGGCTCGGTCACTCTTCGTTTTATATTAGTATTAATGGGGTAAGGATACTAACAGACCCTTGTTTCTATGATTTGCCAACTAGTAAGAGGAAGGTTAAGGTGCCATATGACCTATCTTCAATAAGCAGATTAGATTATATGCTTATCTCTCACGATCATCGCGATCATTTTCAAGAGAGAGCAGTGAAAGAAGTAATAAGTTATAATTCTAATTTAACGGCTCTTGTGCCATTAGGCGCAAGTTCGCTACTAGACAAGCAATTAGAACGTTCCAAGATACAAGAGGCCGGGTGGTTCCAAGAGTATAACTTGAGTGAGAAGAGTAATGTGAGAATTGTATTTCTGCCAGCGAAACACTGGGGGCGAAGGGGAATGTTTGATTATAATAAAGTTCTTTGGGGTAGTTTTCTAATCATATACGGAGATAGGAAGATATTCTTTGCAGGAGATAGCGCATATGATAAAGAGATGTATAATGAGATAAAATCTCTATTTGGTGATATTGATATATGTATTATGCCAATAGGTGCATATGCACCCCAGTGGTTGATGTCTCAAGAGCATATGTCACCCGAAGAGGCATATGAAGCGTTTATTGATTTGGGAGGAAGCATTTTTATTCCAATGCACTACGGGACATATGATTTGACAGATGAACCATTAGGAGAACCGTTACAGCGCACTTTGCAATGTTTCTCGAAAAATAACAAGCTAAATCAGCTTAGAATATTGAGCGTGGGGGAATGCTACGCAAATTTCTAATCATTGAGCATTGAATAACAAGCAATCTCTAATAAATATAAGAGTGCAAATATGGAATATTTAAAATTAACAAAGTTGCAATTTTTTCAGCATATTAGAGATAGTAGTGTAGATGATGAAGATATTATTAATAGCTATCATGAGTTTGTAAATGAAATATGCAATCTGTATGTAAATAATGATGATTATCGAGAGATTATTTTTGTACTTTCATATATTGACACTGAATTACATCAAACCACTGTTGATATATCCTGTAATATTTATGCATCAAAAGCTAAAGTGCTTATTCATAAAGTATTAAACAACTTGCAATTGGAGTTACAACATCCACCAATTTTAACAAGACCAAGATTAAGAGTGCGTTATCGGTGGACTGAATCAATTGTTAATCTTGTTGAACTTGCATATAGTCTTATTGAGCTAAGAAGCATAGAATATGGCAATGTAAAAGTAAATGAATTTGCCACTTATCTAGGTGCTATATTAGGTGTGGAAGTAAAAGATGCTAGTGATTGTTATACAGGAACAATCAAGAAACGCAAGACAGAGAGTCGAACATATCTACTTGATAAGCTAAGCTATGCACTCAATAAAAAGATGAATATTGAAGATGGTTGTGAGCCTCCAGAACCACCCAAGAATATGGAACGGAATTTATTTGATATGTAATTAGCTCCTATATTTAATGAAAATGCTAATTAATTTTATACCATGCTAGTAATAAGGTGACTTTTTATGCGCAGGATTTTAGGTCTAATGCTTTTATTGATATTATCTAACTATGTTC
>CAYJHM010000101.1:0-8002 GCA_964369935.1 uncultured Rikenellaceae bacterium | reverse complement strand
GCTAAACGCTCTTCTATAAACTTGATGTTATCCTCTAGTTTCTGACGTTTCTCTTGTGAAATTGTCTGTTGATGCAGCGATATAAAGTTAGTAACAGATGCACTGTGACGCTCCCATAGTGCTACATCTGAAGCCTGCTTAGCCTTTAGCCTATCCTTATACCATTTACTTTGAATAACAATATCTCTTTGGAACATATCACGAATTTCAGGTGAGTTAATATCTTTACCTTCGTACTCGCCATATACCATAATGTGTAGTAACGCTTTTAATGGTGGAATAGCCGCATCAACGCTACCATCAATGAAGTAGTTTTTAGCCACTACAGCCTGATTTTCGACAATGTTATTTACGCCATCAATAAACTCCTCTAACGACTGTAATTCTGGTTGTAGCATTGTGTCGTCGAATACTTTATTAGGATTTTCGAACACCCTTCCTAGGAAATTAATCGCAAAATGTTTTGTTATACGATAACCTAATCTCGAGGCTTGAACAAGCTTTCCTTCATATTCGAAATCCTCTAACTTCTCTAATGATTTATTAGCAATCATAGTCTCAGGATTAACCTCCTCAGGTAGTAATCTAGACCACATCTCAGGTATGATTACGCTAATATCGTGATCAATCTTATAATCTCGTCCTATATAACCCGCTGGAGTTGTGTAACCATTATAACCAGTAAGAATATTAGAAAGTAAAGCATTATTCAAATCAGTAACTGCACAAAGAGCATTGAATGGCCCCTTTGTTAGTGCACCTTCGCTACCCGAACCTGTAGTTGATGGGCTCTTTCCTGTTAGCGAGCAGATAAAGTCCATAAATAGCTCAGGTAATTCTTGATAGTGAACAGGGTTATATACAGCCAATGGACGAATTCCTGGAGCAGCTGGATTATTTCTACGACCAGGTAATAGAGCCGTTACAGGAATAAACAGAGGCTCATTATCTTTTAACCCACGAGCTATACGCATACCCATCTCAGCTATATACTTAGGTCTATAATTTAATAACTCGTCGCAAGTTTGCAGATAACGTACGTTTGCCGTAGGTTTACCATCAACTATACGAGGGTGTGCCGATGATACAAAATACTCAACATCATCATTAGTTGCTACACTCTCAATAAGATCACGCATAGGTGTAGTAAAACGCTCGAAATTAATCACATCCTCAATCATATCTTGCGCTAAATCAGCCGAAAGAGGCTCGAAATTTGAGATAAATGTATTTGGTTGTGATAAATCACTTTCTGCCTTCTTATCGTACCCTCTCACCTTAGCATCATCAGGACGCTGGAAGAAACGGTACTCGCAATTTGTTGTTATCTTAACCGATGGATAATTACCGCCTTTGTCGATATTCGATAGCTTATTTGATGGGATAACTGTTGAAACGGTTATATCATCTTCCATTTGAAGTTTATCGGCATGCACAAAGTCTTGGCGGAGCTTAAATGTACGCCATTTTCCGTCCTCTTGATAACCTACCCTCAGATAACGTGCAAATATCTTCCTATCATGGTATTTAAGTTCGTTACCGTACGAACCATTTAGAATATCAACGCTAAAATGATCTTTCCAGTTATCAGCCCACTCTTCGCGGTAGAATCGTTTGATAATAAATGCTATACCTTTAACATATTGAGGCAGACCAAGTAACCACTCGTTGTACGAATCGGTGAACTCGCTAGATGGAGTTAAAAGCTTAATAACCGATCCCATACTACGCTTGCTACTTAAGAAACTGCGCGACTGAACCCCTATCGAGCTACGAACCCTAAAACGTTTAGTGTAGTTATAGTTGATTATCTCTTCTACTTTGCGGAAATCATTATGGAAATCATTCACAAAGAAACTACCTGTAATAATTGCATCTTGAATAGATTTAGATATTTCACTCTTTCCTCCTCCAGATACAGTACAAGGCTTATGGCAGAATGTTCCCTCACCATACGACTCTACAAGACGATAATTAAGGGCACCTGAATACTTTTCCATTCTAAATTTACTTCCATTAGGTAGGATATAAACCCTATTTGGTAGAAGTTTTAGGTAGAAATCATTTTCTCCTGTTTTCCAGCAAATTGATTGATTAATTACATTAAATTCAGCATTCTCGGGTAGATAGTATATATTATCGTAATTTTTATCAATAGCGTACCCCTTTTCAGCAATGTACTCTATCCTACTTTTATTGTTCTTTACTACATCTTCTAGTGTAGCTCCTACCCTCTCGGCAAGTGATAAATAATAATCACCTTGATTATATGCAGGGAATACAAGAGCACCACCTGCATGCTCTTCCTCAACATTACCGTAAAGGTTAGCCGCATAACCAAGCATTGTTTTAACCTCTTTTTTCGAGTAGCCGTAGTAGTTATCAGCAATAAGGGTAACAATTACACCCTCGTCGGTACGTACAGATAACTTGAACGATTGTCCATCATTGTATAGTTCATCTTCGTTCTCCCAACACATACCATCAAGCTTGTTACGCTCGGTTGCTTCGGAAATGTGAGGTAAGCCGACCTCTTTTTTTGTTAAACTTGTAAGTTGTGGAGCTAATACAACACAACCAGTATGTCCCGACCAGTGCATAAAATCCAGAGCCGCATCATTATTTGATTTGAAAGGATTTCCACTGTTACCAAAGATACTCTCTACAAAGTCGAGGTTAGAGACCAAACTACCTGGAGCAAAGAAACGAATCTCCATAGATTTACGCTCGGTAATTCCTTCAACCTCAGGGCACACAGTAGGGCGAATAAGCAGTGAAACAAAACTGCGAGCCTCCTGTTCTAGGGCAGATAGGTAAGGTAATTCGAAAATATCACCCTGCTCAACGAAAGCTTTAGCTAAAAGATATTTAGCCGCTTTAATAGGCACACTTTTCTTATCTGCAGGGATAGGTAGCCCACCCTCAGCTATATGAAATACCCCTTTTGTTGTTCGTCTATCTTTTACAGGGTTGTTTAATATTCCTTGCTTAACCCTATATGACGATAAATATTTTGATTTATGAAGATTCTCGCCTTTAGGAAGAGATAATTCGCGTGCTATACCATAGCGATCAAGAATAAAAGTTTTTCTTGGTAGGTTAATATCCTCAACATCTGTCACCTCCTTAAAATAGTTAGCTAAAAATGTTTCGATTCTGTTATCAACAGGAGATAGAATAGAACTCACCACATCATCCCTATCTTTAAAGGTGTCAATCATCTCCTTTACAATATGAAGATACTCATTATTAGACATATCCTCCTCGCTTGGTAACATTGGTAACCCCAAAGCAATCAGACGAAGATTAATAATTGAGGTAAGCGACACCTTTTGCGCCCCCTCTGTCTCGATACCTAATCTCTCTTTTAATTCCATATTTCCTTTAAATATTTAGTTCAATCACAAAGATACGTATTATTTATCAATAATACAATTAAATTTTACTGTTTATTCATAGATTTTAATTCTAATTCTGCATGATAGCTCATACTTTGTCGATTATTTGATGTAACCACAATGTTTGCACTACCATTAGGGTAAATTGTGATAGTAAAATCAAAGGTATCTTCTCTAGTTCTTGAACTAAAACGAACTTCAATACTCCCTTTTTTGCCCTCTTTAATTTTATACTCTTTAATTGTAGATTCGAACGATAATCCATCGCCACCCCCATACGGGATACGATATGCTCTACCATAGAATGGCAAATGCGATATTATCGAATCTCCACGTAGCTCAACTGAATAGTCTCGATTAAGCGAAACACTGCGCCCTCCTTGCGAATGCGCTTGCGTAGCCACAAGTTTAAAATCTCTCTTTTCGATAAGTTCGATAACTGCTTTATCGAAGACTTTATCATCACTTTTCTTTCTCTTCTGTGCACTAGCATCAAAAAATGATATCGTAAGTGCTAAAACCACTAACAAAATTCGTTTCATATCATCTAATTTTATCATTACAATTTACAAACGATAAAACTGAAAAAATAATTATTAGAAAATCAATATTTTTTACTCTTTTCTGTAATTATAGTGATTACGTAACTGTTCAAAATTTAAATAATCAATCCTAAGTGCTTTATCGTCAGCCATTATGTCATAATTTGACACAGTTACTAATTTTGAACTATTTGCCGTAACTTCTTTCGGATACCATTGTAACAACTCAGGAATATTAAATTTTTTTGCTATTGCACGAACCATCATTGCACTACCGTTTGCTTTTCCTTCGGCCGAATATCCAGCTATATGTGGTGTAGCAATAGCTGCCCTATTGAGTAAGTGGGTAGATATTCGAGGTTCATTCAGCCACACATCCAATGCAGCAGCAATAACCTTACCACTATCAATAGCTTTAATCAAAGCACACTCATCTATTACTTCGCCACGAGAGGAGTTAATTAGGAATATTGGCTTCTCTATCATATTAAAAAAGTTGCTATTAACCATCCCTCTAGTTGAGTTATCTAGCGGAGTATGAAAAGTAATAAGATCGCAATTAGTAAGTAACTCATCGAGTGAGGAGTTTATAAAATCGTGCTCTTTAGCTGCACGTGGAGGATCGTTTGTAAGAACACGGTAACCTCTATTTTTTAGTTCGTGGGTTAGTGCCGAACCAACATTACCAACTCCTACAACGCCAATAGTGGAAATTTTACTACTATTTCTTGCTGTAAAGTGTTCTATTGCACACAAAACATACTGCACAACTGCTAAGGCATTACAGCCAGCAGCCGTTGCAACCTCTACCCCATTTTGCTTGCAATAATCTATATCTATATGATCAAAACCAATGGTTGCACTACCAATAAACGAGAGTGAACTACCACGTAATAGCTCTTCAGTGCACTTAGTTCGTGTACGAATAATAAGAGCGTCAGCAGAAGCAACAATATCAGGTGTAAACTCTGTGCCTTTAAGATAGTATACATCAAAATAGGGCTCTAGTACCCCTTTAATATATGGTATATCACAATCAACTATTACCCTCATATTGAAATTTTGTTATCCAATAAAAATCGAGACCTCTTCAACAAACTTCTCAGGCTCTTCGATATGGCTATTATGACCAGATGAGAGCATCTCCACAACTTTAGCTTGTGTAAACGTTTCGGCTAGAGATACACAATACTCTTTAGGCATATAGCTATCGTCAGCACCAAATATTAGCATTGCTCTTGCCCCTAAGGACTCCACTATATCAGAAGTATCCTCCCGCTCCATCATTCCATTAAGCAGAGCAATAATACCTTCGTCTTCTGTCATCATTATCTGCTCAGAGAGTTCGCCAATCTCCTCAGCAAATTTCTTGCGGTTAGCCGCTGCAAAACCTCTACCTGGGTTAATTGTTGATAATAACTCTTTCTTACCAGCTTTAATAGCCTCGATTTCTCGTGTGCGATTAGTACGTTTTTCAGGTGTATCGCCTTGTGGTGTCGAGTGATGCAGAACTAGCTTATCTACCATATCCGGGTACTCTTTAGCAAATGCAAGTGCTATATATCCACCCATCGAGTGCCCTATAACGGAGCTCTTTTCAACCCCTATTTTTTTCAGAAGAGCAGCTAGTGTTTCAGCAACAAATTTTGGAGTATGAGTTTCACCTTTAACCTCCGATATACCGTGCCCTGGGACATCAAATGCAACCACTCTATATAATTTAGTTAAAGGAGAGAGAACCTTGTCCCAACACTCCATACTCTCTAGGTATCCGTGAATTAGAACAACTGTTTTATCCCCTTTACCACTATCAAAGTAGCGAAACGCCACACCATTAGCTATAACAAAACTCTCCATATATTATAAATTTAACGAGGCTATCACCCCTGAAAAAACTTTTGTAGCACTACCAACCAACGATACATCGGAATAGTTACTATTAAAATTAACAATTAATTCGCCACCTAAAGCTACAACACTCACCGATTGTTCGCTTATTAAACCCGAATAGTGTGCTGCAACAGCCGAAGCTACTGCCCCCGTACCACAAGCTAATGTCTCGGCCTCAACACCCTTTTCATAGGTACGAACAGCCAAAGACTCACCTTCAAGCGACACAAAATTCACATTTGCCCCCCCTAGAGCGCTAAAACGGCTATCATAACGCAGTGCAGCACCTTCATTAGCTACATCAATTGCCTCAATATTATCAACAAAACAAACTAGGTGCTCTACCCCACTATTAAGTAAGAAAAGTCCCTCTTCAATCTCTTCAATTTTGGCTATCGGCACCATTTGAAGTTGCACGCTTCCTCCGTTTTGGTCTAACACATTAACCTCAGCTTTATGCACACCGTCGGCTGCTATGAATAACTTACTACTTTCGCCTATTGCTAGGTGATGAGCAAACATAACAATGCAACGAGCGCCATTACCACACATAGTGGCAGGCGAACCATCGGAGTTGAAATAGGTCATAGTAAAATCGTACTCCAAACTATCACCTAATAGCAGTAATCCATCTGCACCAATCCCTGTATGACGATTACATAGTGCTTCAACCTCACCAGCAGTAAGGGCAATATTATCTGCTCTATTATCTATCATAATAAAGTCGTTACCTGCCCCGTGATACTTATGAAAGTGCAAATTATTAATCATTATTATCTTTTTTCTAGTTTAACAACATTCTCTACGTGATGTGTATGTGGAAACATATCAACAGGCCGAACAGCCGTAACCTTATACATTGCATCAAATATAGCTAAATCACGTGCTTGAGTAGCAGGATTACAGCTCACGTACACAATACGCTCTGGTGCAGCAGATAAGATTACCTCAGCAACCGACTCGTGTATTCCCGCCCTTGGAGGATCAAGAATAATAACATCGGGCGCACCATTTTCAGCGATAAACTCCTCGGATAACACATCTTTCATATCACCAGCATAGAAGGTGGTATTTGTGATACCATTAATTTCCGAATTAACCTTTGCATCCTCTATAGCATCAGGCACATACTCAATACCTACTACTTTTGAAGCGTTTTTTGCAACGAAATTTGCAATCGTTCCTGTTCCTGTATATAAATCGTAAACAACCTCCGAACCTGTAAGAGCGGCAAACTCGCGTGTAACTTTATATAGGTTATAGGCTTGCTCCGAGTTTGTTTGATAAAATGATTTAGCACCTATCTTAAAACGTAAACCCTCCATCTGCTCGAATATATGATCATTACCCGAGTAGCACATAACCTCTTGATCAGAGTACGAATCATTTAATTTAGTATTTACAATATATAACAGTGATGTTATCTGCTTGAAGTTATCTTTAAGATATTCCATTAGCTCGATACGATACTCGCTATTATCCTCACCAAATATAACTATAACCATCACGTCGCCCGTTGTAGAGGTGCGAATAACCAGATTGCGCATAAATCCTTCGTGCGCTCGTGGGTTATAGTACGTGAACCCTTTATCGATTGTAAATTGTGCTACTGCATTGCGAATTTCATTCGATGGTGAACCCTGCAAATAACATTTATCAATTGCTAATATCTTATCAAAAGCCCCTGAGATATGGAACCCCAAAGCACCACTTGGCGACTCACTTTTCGGCTCACCACTCTCAATAAGAGCACGTGGAATCCAACTTTTATTAGAGAAGGTGAACTCTAGTTTATTTCTATACTCTTCTGTACGTTCAGACCCTAAAATAGGCATAATATCAGGAATAACAATTTTGCCTATACGACTAAGCTGATCGAACACCTGCTTTTGTTTAAAGTTCAACTGCTCGGTGTATGGTATATGCTGCCACTTACACCCCCCACACTCGCCATAGTGACTACAGAAAGGTTCTACTCTGCTCTCCGAGCGTTTAATGAACTCGGTAACGTACCCCTCCATAAATCGGCGACGTTTGTTTGTTATTTGAACATTAACAACATCTCCCACTACGCACATAGGAACAAAAACAACCATATCATTATGCTTGCCCATTGCTTTGCCCTCGGCAGCTATATCAATTATCTCTAGACCTTCAATTATTGGATGTGGT
>CAYJHM010000100.1:0-8039 GCA_964369935.1 uncultured Rikenellaceae bacterium | reverse complement strand
ACTTTTTTACACTAATTTTTAAGAGTTGGCTGGTAAGGCTTACTCTTACAAGGCACAAAATTATACTATATTTTTTTAACTACCAAATTTTTTAGTACTTTTTTTGAAAAAAAATCTCACCCTCTTAACTAATACACTAATAATCACTATTATGCAATAAGTAGTTTGCGTAATAAATATCTTCGGTAGTTGTTATTTTAATATTCCTAGGACACCCTTCGCTTAGATGAATAAGACAACCATTAGACTCGACAACAGAGGCATCATCGGTAAAAATAGGATTATAAGGCTGATTATAGGCATCAACAAGCGACTCTCTACAAAATCCCTGGGGAGTTTGAACAGCTAAATATTTACCCCTATCAACAGCAACACTACCCTCCCCTTGTATCATACGTAACGAATTTGTCATCTTAACAACGGGGATAACAGCCGAATGATTTTTTAGCGCGGATAAAACACCTAGAATTACATCAGAAGAGACAAAAGGGCGAACTCCATCGTGAATAAGTATATATTTAGACTCTACTGATAGCGCCGCGATACCATTTTTAACAGAGTAGAACCTCTCTTTTCCCCCTGCTACAACAGAGTGCGGTGTAGTGATACCATATAGAGCACACTGCTTGTGCCAATAATCGATATAACTAGGATGAAGTGATAATATAATTTCAGCCTCGGGCAAAACAGAGGCAATAGCATCGAGAGTATAGGCTAAAAGAGGCTTATTATTAAGCAAAAAGAACTGCTTGGGCAGCTTGCCACCCATTCGCAGTCCTTCTCCTCCAGCTACAACTATAACTGATATTTCAACCATCTGAATCTACTTTACATCAACAAAAGTAATCCAGTTATGCTTATCCTCGCTACGTCCGTATTGTATATCACGGTATGCGTTATATAGTTTATCGCACCAACCGTCTTTAACCTCTGGGAACGAATACTTAACACCATTCTCGAAATCATCTACCGACTCGATTTTTGTAAGTATAGCAGCAGTACCACAAGCAGCAGCCTCCTCAAATGAAGGAAGCTCATCAAGCGCAACCTTTCTCTTCTCAACCTCTAAGCCTAAATCTTGAGCAAGTTGCTGAAGAGCCATATTGGTGATAGATGGAAGGATAGAGCTTGATTGTGGAGTAATATATTTACCATCCTTGATAGCAAAGAAGTTAGCTGCTCCACACTCGTCGATATAGCACTTCTCACGTGGGTCAAGATAGATAACAGCATCATAACCATTAGCGTGAGCCTCAACAGTAGATTTCATACTTGACGCATAGTTACCCCCCGCTTTAACATGACCAGTTCCGTTAGCACCTGAACGATCGTACTTGCGATAAACACCTGTTTTAATGCGTTTCTCACCACCGCTGAAATATGGACCCACTGGAGTAACAAATACAATAAGTGTATACTCATCGGTTGGTTTAACTCCTACCTGAGCGCCAGTTCCAATAAGAACAGGACGGATATATAACGAAGCGCCCGACTCGTAAGGAGGGATAAATTCGCTATTAAGCTCAACAGCTTTGATAACCGCAGCAGAGAATAGCTCTACCGATGGTTGTGCCATCTCAAGGTAATCTGCCGAATTAATCATACGCTTAGCATTATCTACAAGACGGAAGATACGAACCTTACCATCAACACCACGGAACGCTTTAAGCCCCTCGAATGCCTCTTGGCCATAGTGCAGACAAGATGCAGCAATATGCATATTTATATACTCACTAGATGACACCTCTAGCTCTCCCCAGCTACCATTACGGTAAACACATCTCACATTGTAAGGAGTTTTGGTGTATGAAAACCCTAATTTACTCCAATCTAAATTACTCATTTTTTAAAATTTATTGTTGTTATTTATATCTATTCCATTAAAAATGCTACTTAACATTTCCGCCACAAAAGTAGATATTTTTTTTTATATACAGCACTTTTTTCGCATAATTATTGTTCAATATTAGAAAAAGTGGTGTATGACATAATGTAAAGCCCTTTACGATGGTTTAAAACTTTTGATTTTTTAACCAAACACTTATAGATTTAATAGTGACAATTCAATATTAAACAGTTCACCGCCCGATTTTACCAATTGGTAAAATCGGGCGGTGAACTGTTTAACTTGCAACCCATAACAGATTATTTCATCTCTATAACCCAATTTCTAGCATTCACAAACATCTCAATCCATGGTGTTATCTCATCATCTTGACGAGTTTCGATATAGTTTGCCCAGTTCCATGTACGCAAACAACGCTCAGGATGAGGCATCATAGCTAAATGGCGTCCATCTGCCGATGCAATTGCCGCTACATTATAATCGCTACCATTAGGGTTAGCAGGATAAGCACTATATAGATATTTAGCTGCTATGTTATAGCTCTCCTCCGATTCAGGTAAATGGAACTTACCCTCGCCATGAGCAATCCACACGCCTAACTTAGTACCTTCTAGCGATTTAAGCATCACCGAAGAGCTCTCCTTAATATCTAGGCCAACAAACGACGACTCGAACTTATGCGAATCATTATGTTGCATCTTAGGCTTATTACTATGCTCAGGTGTTATTAAACCTAGCTCGATTAATAGCTGACAACCATTACATATACCTAAAGATAGGGTATCTTTACGTGCATAGAAATTATCGATTGTAGCTTTTGCTTTATCATTGAACATAAGAGCACCAGCCCACCCTTTCGCTGAATTTAAAACATCCGAGTTAGAGAATCCTCCAACAAATACTATCAGATTTATATCCTCTAATGTCTCGCGACCCGAAGTTAAATCGGTAGTGTGTACGTCCTTAACATCGAAACCAGCTAGATGTAGAGCCCATGCCATCTCACGCTCGCCGTTCGACCCTTTCTCACGTATGATAGCTGCTTTTATCCCTGTACGACCTGTACGGTTTTCATCTATACCATACTGAGATAGCTTTCCAGTGAACCCTTCAGGGAATTTATAAGTTAATGGTTGCTCTTTATAGTTAGCATAACGCTCGGCAGCTAATTTAGGAGTACTCTGCTGACAATCTAACAGATACGAGCTACGGAACCATACATCACGTAGTTTGTCGATATCAAGTTGCATTTTACCGCTGTTACTATATATATTAAACTCGCGACGACCACTCACTTGTGCCACAATATAGGCCTTTATTCCCTGCTTTGCCAAATAATCAACCACTTCGTAGCTGTTCTCTGTTTGGAGTAACACAGCAGGTTTTTCGCTAAATAGCAGTTTCACCAAATCGCTCTCAGGCAGCTGCGTAAGATCAATATTAAGACCTAACTTACTAGAAGTGAAGCACATTTCAAGTAGAGCTGTTACCATACCTCCAGCCGACACATCATGCCCCGCTATCGCCTTACCATCCTCTATTATCTTCTGTATCGAATCAAATCCTTTTGCAAAATATTGAGCACTCTCAATTGTAGGTAGCGAGTTACCAATCGCCCCTTGTGTTTGAGCAAACGAACTTCCTCCGAGAGCAAACTCACCACCTGATAGATCTACGTAAACCATTTGGCTCTCTCTATCAAGCAGAGCTGCTCGTAAACATCGTTTTACATCTGTCACAACACCAGCCGAGGTTACAATAACGGTTCCTGGTGCAATAACCTGCTTACCATTACCATATTTCTGTGTCATTGATAACGAATCCTTACCAGTAGGGATATTTACCCCTAGCCCAATAGCAAATTCACTAGCCGCCTCTACTGCCTCGTATAACCTAGCATCTTCGCCACTATTTTTACAAGGCCACATCCAGTTTGCACTAAGCGAGATTCCTTTTATACCATCGGCAAGTGGCGCAAATACAATATTTGTAAGTGATTCGGCTATTGCTAGCTCCGAACCGACCCTTGGATCGGCCATAGCTGCCATCGGAGCATGCCCTAACGCTGTTGCCATACCACCACGGCCACGATAATCGAGAGCCACAACACCATAATCATTAATAGGTATCTGAATCTCTCCTGCTGTCTGCTGAACAGCTATACGTCCTGTTACAGAGCGGTCTACCTTATTGGTAAGCCAATCCTTCGAGGCTACCGCTTCAATTCGTAGAACATCCTCGATGTAACCCTCAATATCCTTTTGGCTATATGTCACCTCTGGATAGGTGTAATCAATTGTCGAATCAACAAGAACCGTCTTTGGTGCTTTACCAAAGAAATCCTCTAGTTTCATATCGATAGGCTTATCACCCGTTTTGTTATCTACAAAAGTGAAACGCATATCACCCGTACAGTCGCCTATTACATACATAGGAGCACGTTCACGCTCGGCTATACGTTCGATTTTATTCAATGCCTCCTCTTTTACAACAAAACCTATACGCTCTTGCGACTCGTTTCCAACTATCTCTTTAGCTGATAGTGTTGGATCGCCGATAGGTAACTTATCCATATCTATACGACCTCCTACATTCTCTACCAACTCCGACAGACAATTAAGGTGACCACCTGCACCGTGATCGTGTATTGATACTATTGGGTTATTGTCCTCCTCACTAAGTGCACGTACTGCATTATATGCTCTTTTCTGCATCTCTGGATTAGAACGCTGAATAGCATTAAGCTCAATAGCACCAGCAAATTCGCCTGTTGCTACCGATGATACTGCTCCTCCGCCCATTCCAATGCGGTAGTTATCGCCACCTAGAAGAACAACCTTATCGCCTGCAGCAGGCTCATCCTTTAGCGCATCTACTTTTTTACCGTAGCCCAATCCGCCTGCTAACATTATCACCTTATCGTATCCGTAGGTTTTATCTTGCTCTTGGTGCTCGAATGTTAGTAACGAACCAACAATTAGAGGCTGCCCAAATTTATTTCCAAAATCTGATGCACCGTTCGATGCCTTAACTAATATATCTTTTGGTGTTTGATATAACCACTCCCTAGGCTCGATGCTTTCCCATTTACGCCCCTCTTCGAGACGAGGATATGAGGTCATATATACCGCTGTTCCTGCCATTGGGAATGCTCCTTTACCACCAGCTATACGGTCACGAATTTCGCCCCCTGTACCTGTTGCTGCCCCATTGAACGGCTCTACCGTTGTTGGAAAATTGTGCGTCTCAGCCTTAATCGACACTACCGAATCATACTCTTTAACAGTGTAGTAGTCACTTGTATCGTGACTCTCAGGGGCAAACTGCTCTGCTGGTAACCCCTCTACAAAGGCGCAGTTATCCTTATATGCCGACACTACACGCCCTTTGTGTGTGTTAGTAGTTTTTTTAATCATCTGAAATAGCGAGCTCTCCCTCTCTACCCCATCAATCATAAATATACCATTAAATATTTTATGACGACAATGCTCCGAGTTCACTTGCGAGAATCCAAACACCTCCGAATCGGTCAATGAACGCCCTATCCTCTCAGCTACACTGTTAAGATACTCTATCTCGTCGCCACTAAGAGCAAGACCCTCCTTTGCGTTATACTCTGCTATGTTTTCGATATATACGATAGGGTCGCTAGTAAGATCAATATTGAATATATCTTGCCCCAACTCGCTATATACCCTAAGAAGCATTTTATCGTGCTCTGCCTCAACAGTATCAACCATAAAGAACTCCTCTATACGCTTGATACCCTCAATGCCCATATTCTGCGTTATCTCAACAGCATTTGTGCTCCAAGGGGTAATCATTTCACGTCGAGGTCCAATAAAAATGCCCTCTAAAATGTTGGTATTTACCAGCTTAGCTCCACTATATAGCCACTCTAAGCGCTCTATTTCAACTTTAGATAGCTCTCTGTCTATTTCGGTAGCATAAACCACCTTCTCATTCTGAAAAAAAAGTATCATATATATTAATATTTTATTTTACACCTGACAATCTGCAAATATAATATTTTTTTTCGGATTTATCTGTTTGTGTGGTCGATAATTTTACTACTAAATACAAAATTGAAATAATTTAGATATTTTACAAAACTTTACAATCTATTCCCAGGGGTCTTATTGGTCACTTTTCGGTATTAATATTTCCACAACGTAATTAAAATATGTTAATTTTTAACTGAAAATTTTGTTGTTTCAATGAATTGCTTTAAATTTGCCCCCTATAAGTTTTACTATAAATTTTTAACCCCAATTAAGTATGAAAAAAGAAAAGTATGTGTCGCCACACGTTGGTGTATTAGAGCTAGAGATAGAGTCTTCTATCTTAGCAGGATCAGGCAATTTGTCAGTATTTGAAGATGGCGGCAGCGCATTTAATTAAACTATTTTAAGAAAACAAAACACGGTGTAATAACTACTACACCCAAGTAATTAGAAAGAAACTTTAAACGTATGAAAAAATTATTAAGTAAAGTACTTCCTTTGGTACTATTAGGACTTACCGTTATATATACAGGATGTACAGATAACAGTACCCTTCCAGAAGTTGAGCAAGTTGAAACCGTAGCAGTTCACTCGCTAACTGCAACAACTCCATCAGGAGAAAATACTAAAGTAAATCTTCAAGACAATCATAGTGGCACTATTAACGTGACTTGGAACTATTCATCTGTCGATTCAGAAATTGATAGAATTTCTATTTTCAATAGAATAACGAAGCAGTGGGTTGCAAATTACAAATACAAAGGTCGCTCGTACGAAACAACAGGTGATTTTGCTTACGAATCAGGCGAAACAAATCTCCCTATAGGTGATTATGTTGCTGTGTATCCTGCTGTAGAATCGACTATGACACTTGACGAGCGTGATAATATGCCAACAAACGAAGACTACACCTTTTCAAGTAACGCTCCGGAACTTAGCGACAGATGTAGAATGAGAGCGGAGTTCTCGGTAAACGAAACAACCGAAAAAATATTTCTTGGGTTCACGCACGAGATGGCTATCTTAAAAGTGCACTATTATTACAATGCACCTTTATCAATGACAGTCCGTGATGGAGAGGCAATTACAAGAGATTATCGTGTAAATTTCCCTGCTGATTCTAACCCATCTATTATTTACTTGATGATTAAGCCAAATAGTGGAGGGGCACCTAGAGAGTTATTGTTTGCATTTAAGCATGCCCAGCCAAAAGATGACTATGTATTCAAAGTAACCATTAGCAAAGCTTATGAAGCAGGTTACTTTTACACAGCAGATTTACGTCCTTCTGACTTGGCAAGCAATGGTATTGTAATTGAAAACTATTGTCCAATATTTAGAGGCACCGACCTTGAATCATATAGAGATGCATTTAACGAAAATCCAGACGGGAATACTTATGGTGCAACCGTTAAATTAATGAATGATATTACATTAACAAAAGATTGGACTACAATTGGATCTTTCAGCCAACCTTTTAACGAAAGAGTATTTGACGGACAAAGCCACTCAATATCGAACATGAAAATAGTTAGCACTGCCAACTATCAGGGCTTAATTGGATATGTAGGATATGGAGCCACTGTAAAAAATGTAACTTTAATTGCGCCTGATATTACTGGTGGCGACATGGTTGGAGGTATAGCAGGCGACTGCATATCGCACATTGAAAATTGTGGTGTAATTGGCGGCTCGATTGTAGGTAACGAAGAAGTCGGAGGTATTGTTGGCTTACTTGCCCCTATAAGTGTTCACGCTACACTTACAGGATGCTACTCTTCTGCTAGCGTTAGCGGACATAGTTATGTTGGTGGTGTAGTTGGCTATGCTTATGGTATCCCGAATAATGGACAAGAAAATTTTGTAACAGTTGCCGGATGCTATTCAACCGGTATTGTTTCTGACCTAGCTAATGCAATACCTGACCTAACAAGTGTTAATGGAGTAGTGGGAAGAGCAAAAGGTTCTAGGATTTATAGCTGTTTCAGTACAGGATATATTTCAGGTACCGCTACAAGTGAACCTTATACCTACACTGGTGTTATGGGTAATAATGGCAGTGCTATTCAGGATTCTGAATCTCCATATAGCACTCAGTCAAATTATTTCTACACGCCTAATAATACTGATACCGATATCTACGCTACGGGAGTAACTTCATACTCGGCTCTTAACGCAGAAGTTAGTGT
>CAYJHM010000099.1:0-8046 GCA_964369935.1 uncultured Rikenellaceae bacterium | reverse complement strand
TAGTAAAATTTTTCCGCTCTTTACGGTGCGTAAAACTTATATCTAACCTATGGGTTGCTGGTGCACGATAACCATTACGCTCGGCATAGTAAAAATAGGTTTCATCATCTATATCATACATAGCACTTGGTGCTGTTAATGCCTGCCCTGTATTATATACCCAAGTGGCCGAGCAACTCCATTTCGAAGATAAATCGTACATTCCCACTATCGATATATCGTGCCTTCTATCATTAGATGCCCTATACCACTGCCCACTATTTATACCATCAATTTGATTTTCGCTCCACGCAAGTGTATAACCTATCCATCCCGATAATCGCCCCGTTGTTTTTTGAGCCATAACCTCAAGACCATAATGCCTACCCTTACCACCTAAAACTAGCCTCTCAAGCTCTATCTCTGAATAGAAACTTTTACCATCTTTAAAATCGTATACATTATCAATACTTTTATAGTACCCCTCAACTGTCAATTCATAGAGGCGGTTATACGATGCTAGCACTATCCCCATAGAAGCCTGATTTGCCACTTGCGGCTTAATTAAATTACTACTTATAATATACCTATCCATAGGTGTTGACGAGTCGAGGGCTCGGATAACATGCACATTCTGCACTGTTCGGCTATACCCCCCTTTAATGCTAAAATTGTCATTCAGTTTAACATTAGCACTCAATCGAGGTTCTAAATTAAGATAGCTGCATACACCCTTCCACCTATCAGCATTAATAACCGAGGTGATACCCCCCTGAGAATCTAATGAATAATAAGGCTCGCCACCAAGCGCAGTAAAACTATTTAGGCGAACACCAGCAAGCAATTTAAAACTGTCACCTAACGACCACTCGTCGGCAAGCCATAGAGCACCCTCAACACCCCTTCGCCGTTCGCTTTGCGTAAAATTATTTCTACTCCACTCTGCTGTTAATACATCCATAAGTGTTGCCTGAAAACCAAACTTAAAGATATGCGAGTACCCCAACTTATATGTAAAATTATGTTTTAACATATAGTTAGTTATTCCGCCCGAGTATTGGAAATCCATATTAGGCATCGACATAGAGTTATCTATATTAAAATCAGACCAGATAAGCGAGGTGTTTGAGCTAAGTTTCGAGTTGTAGATATAGCCCCAGCGAAGTGTAGCAGCTAAATTACCCCAATAGGCTCGCATAAGCGAATCTATCGACATTAAATCGCCCCCACTAAATAACGAGAGAGTTAAAACACTTCTATCGCTTATATTATAGTTCACAACACCATTCATATCGTAGAAGTTAATCTTATTATTTTTGTACTCGTCGGTAGCTTTAAGAAAAATATCGAAATATGACCTACGAGCAGCTGCAATAAATGATATTTTATCTTTTAGAATAGGACCCTCTACATAAGCTTTTGAGAATAATAACCCAATATCTGCACCATACGAATAATCCTCCTTATCGCCCTTCTTTGTTAATATATCTAAAACCGAAGCTGTTCCACCCCCATACTCGGCAGGAATTAACCCCTTATATAGTGTTGCATCTTGTAATACATCATCGTTAAAAATCGAAAAAATACCCATCACGTGCCCCGAACTATATATGGGTGCATCGTTAAGCTGAATCATATTTTGCGACGCACTACCTCCACGTACCTGAAAGCCGCTAGAGCCCTCGCCCTCAGACTTGACCCCTGGCAGCAGGATAAGCGAACGTACTATATCCCTCTCCCCAAAGAGCGCAGGCAATTTAGACATTGTTTTAACGGCTATCTTCTCGACCCCTATCTGTGCCGAAGATACTTTGTCGGCTGCACCACTAGCATTTACTTGAACAGCGGCCAAATTGATTTCAGATGGTTTGATTTGCCACTCTACTTTACTATCTACGCTAACACTTAGTTTAACTTTAGCCTCTTTATATGAGGTATGAGACAACTCGAAACTATAATCGCCTTTAGGCAAAAGAAGCACAAAAGAGCCATCTTGAAGTGTTACTGTGCCTATCTTAGGGCGCTCGATACATATAACAGTTACCCCCTCAACCCCTCTCTTATCTTTACTATCAATTACCACACCCGAAAGTTCAACAACCTGCTGAGCAAGTGAGGATTGAGCTACTAGTAGTAATATTAACAAACAAAACCATCTATACATTATACTGAAATTTATTTACAAATGTACTACAAATTAATTTACTACGCAACAAATAATCACCCATAAAAAAAGGAGGGCAAAAAATATGCCCTCCCAAATGGGAACTACTTCTCCAACAGCGTAGCTACTTTCCCCACAGAATATTATTCATCTTTATCCTCATCTACGTAAGCCTTGAGTAGCTTATCTTGAACATCAGATGGTACTTGTTGATAACTATCAAACTTCATAGTAAACGAAGCACGTCCGCTTGTTAGCGAGCTTAGAGTGGTAGAATAACGGTAAAGTTCAGCCAATGGCACCTTAGCAACCAGCTGTTCGAAACCACTTTCGCTACTAATCCCCTCAATCATACCTCTACGGTTCTGCATATCACTCATAACATCACCAATCTTATCAGATGGGGCAAGAACTTCGATAGTATATATAGGCTCCATAATCTTAGGTTTAGCCTCACGGAACGCCTCTTTAAAGGCATTACGAGCAGCTAACTTAAATGATAGTTCGTTCGAATCAACAGCGTGCATCTTACCATCATAAGCCGCAACACGAATATCACGAGCATACGAACCCGTAAGAGGCCCATTCTCCATCTTCTCCATTAGCCCTTTAATAATAGCAGGCATAAAGCGTGCATCAATAGCACCTCCAACAATACAGTTATAGAATATTAATTTTCCACCCCAAGGTAAATCCATCTCCTCACGTCCACGCACATTAAGAGCTTGCTCTTTACCATCAATCTTAAACTTCGACATCTCAGGTTCGCCCTCAACATAAGGATCGATTACTATACTAACTTCACCAAACTGACCTGCTCCACCTGATTGTTTCTTATGGCGATAAGTGGCAGTAGACATACGAGTAATGGTCTCGCGATATGGGATTTTAGGAGCAAAATACTCCACTTCAATCTTAGAAATATTCTCTAGTGTCCACTTTAATATATTTAAATGATGCTCTCCTTGCCCTGAAACGATTGTCTGTTTTAGCTCTTTTGAGTACTCTACAACAATCGATGGATCTTCGAACATCGCTTTTTGTAACATCTCGCCTAACTTCTCGTCGTTAGACTTATCTAGTGCCCTAATAGCTGTTTGGAAACGAGGCTGCGGGAATACAATAGGCTGAATCTCCTCGTCGCTACCAGCTGCTAATGTATGATTAGTTTTTACACCTTTCAACTTAACTGTACAACCCAAATCGCCTGCTGAAAGAGACTCGACCTTAACACGCTGCTTACCTGTTGTAACATATAGTTGCGAAATTTTCTCTTTATTTCCATTAGTTGCGTTTATAACCTCCATTCCTTCGGTTATCTTACCTGTTATAACACGGAAGTATGAAACCTCGCCTAGATGCTGCTCGATAGCCGACTTATAAACAAATAAGATTGTTGGGCTACCATCCTTAGGCTCGACATAGCTACCCGAAACAGTCTCGAAATGAGGAGCTTTAAGTGGACCAGGTGCTACACGTCCTACAAACTCCATTAAACGCTTAACTCCAATATCTCTCTTAGCTGAACCACAGAATACAGGAATCATACTACGCCTAGCCAAGCCTAACTTCATACCTTCACGCATCTCGTCTTCGGTAAGTGACCCTTTCTCGAAATATAGCTCCATAAGCGACTCGTCATTCTCAGCTGCCGCCTCTACTAGTGTGTTATGTAATTCATCTGCCATCTCTTGATACTCTGCAGGAATAGCAATCTCCTCACGTTCGCCTGTATCTCCTTTAAATTTATAGCACTTCATTAAAAGGACATCTATAAACGAATCAAAACCGCTACCAGCATTAACAGGGAACTGTACAATAACAGGCTTAACCCTTGAATTAGCATTTAAACTCTCGATTGTCATTTCCCAATCAGCCTTATCCGAATCTAGATGATTAACAAATACAATTATAGGTTTAGCGTGCGAACGAGCATAACGAGCTTGAATCTCGGTACCAGCCTCGAAGCCATTCTCCGCATTAAGTAGCATTACTCCCACATCAACAACCTTGAATGCCGAGTATAAACTACCACAGAAATCATCAGACCCCGGAGAGTCGATAACATTAATTTTATAACCATTAAACTCCGAAAAAAGAACCGAAGAGTAAATCGAACGTTTGTATTGTTGCTCACGCTCTGTGTAATCAGATACGGTTGTACCATCTTCAACGCTTCCACGTCTACTAATCTGCTTACCCTCAAAGGCCATAGCCTCTGCAAAAGTGGTCTTACCAGAGCCTGAGCTACCTATTAATACCACATTCTTGATCTCTTTAGTTAAATACTCTTTCATACACAATATATTTTAAAAGTTATTAATTTTATAAAAATTATCGCAAATTGCCATAGGTCTACGAAAAATTTTTCACAAAATAGTAATTATATTCGACATAACCAAATAATTTTAGCATTTTTATTTAACATTTTTAATATAAAGCGCACGTAATAGTTATAAATAGTAAATTAATTAAAAATTACTTCACCAATTTCAATATCTCCTCTAATAACCACATAAACAGCATCGTCTACTAACGATATTTTTTCGATACCTTTCGATACTGGATATTTAGATAATATATCACCTTTTATATTGCGTATCTCTATCTCATCATCGCTTGCCCCTTTCGAATGGCTAAAAATAATCACCTCTCTCGATGCCGATGGGATAGCAATATGTTGTTCGCCTGTTGAAGGATAACTTGTCATGATATCTCCATCATATAGCTCGGCATGACTATTATCGGGCTGCGAATATGATAAAATATAAAATTTCTTGAAAAATAACTCTTTAACCTTATCTGTTCGATTTATATAGCGAATATATTTTGCAGAGGCAGCACTATCGCCCCACTTTAGCCCATCTGATGAGAATTCTATTTTTGCGTCAGTATCTCCAAAATCATATTCAACACTCTTAATAGCTATTACTAAAGGTAACTCAACACCAAAATAGCCCATCGGCTGCACCTTCACTGTCTCGTAGATAGGCATAGCTGATAAATTATCAAGTGTCACTCCCTCTAGCTGCTTAACATTTGTTACAAATTGTGCTTTATCTAGCGTTGGATTAACTTCAAAACGTCTTACTGCTAACCAATTGGTTCGTTTCGAACTATCAAGCCTAACAAGGCGTACGTATCTAGCTTGAACATCCTCGCCTCGCCACGATATATCATACTCATTAACAATATCACCTCTAAGGGTGTGCCACTTGTCTCCATCTACCGACACCTCTAATCTGGCAGCATCAAAATAATCAACATCATCAACACTATTTCGTCCTTGCTCGATATAAATATGTTTAATCGGTATTACTCTACCCATATCCACTCCAATCCACGAACCGTTACCTTGTGCGTATGCCGAATGATAGTATGTGTCACTCTTTTTATCAAGCATAAGTCCTCCTTGTTCGGTTGAGATATTTTTAAACGATGATATAGGCTTAGCAAGATATGATTTTTTACCACTCACCTTATAATATAAACTATCAGCTAATGCCCTACAAGTAGCATTAATAAACGGATTAAGCTTATAGGTACCCACACGATTAGCACGATACTCCCCTAACTCTTTAGCTCGTAAAATAGTGCTAGGTAACTTATCCCACACCCCCTCCACATCTCCTTGATTGTATAGGTCAATAAGTTCGATTGTGGTTAATCCTCTTTCGCCTAACCTTTTTGCCTGCACAAGCCACGGTTTAAGTTCGGCTACTAATAACTTATTCTGGCATTTATCAATTATAGCGCTGCTCGAGACTACAATATTATTAAACTCATTTTTTAGGCTATCTTTCTGCTCTGTTGTATAGTTATCCAAAGTAAAAGTTGTTGTCTCCCACGACTCGTTACGCCTATATCCTGTTTCTGTATCTGTCGAGTGTATCGCAAATGTGCGATACTCATTATACAGATTAGGCATAAGGTGCTTTAGAGCACGCTCCCAACTAACGATAGATTGATAATCTTTGACATTCCAAGTGTAATCGGCAACACTGTAAAGAGCTAATTTCGATGCCTCGCCGTGCTCCATTGGGTTACTAACAAATCCTGCCATCTCGGACGAGGTTGCAATTTGAGTATTGCCGTAAACAGGGCCTTGCATAATTATATGCTTAACATAATCGGTTACAGGATAGTTCCACCAGATAAACGTTGGTCTGTTTATACGCGAATTAACCCACTCAAGAGTGTTATCTGTTATATCGCAACACACCGATTCGCCTGTCCACATAATATGTATCGAAGGGTGCAACGTATCACCAAGAATCGATAAATAACCCGTCTCGGATGGATTAGCCCATAAACTAGTATAATCGGTAGGGCACATAATTAGAGGCTTAACATCTCCCTTTACCTCCACAAACTCTGAATGAAGGCGATTAAGCAGTTCCGACTGACGATGTGGGTTAGTACCTATACCCGATATATCATCAAAAAATATTGCAAACGAACGTACACCTATACGGTACATATCTTCGAACTTCTTTAGTAGCTTTTGATAATCGCTCTCTGTCCACTTTATATCCTTGCCCGGGTGAATCGCCCAAACAAAATCTACTCTATTAGCATCAGCAATCTCAACTAGCTCTTTGAGTTTAGCTTCTTCATCTTTAGGATAAGGCTCGCGCCATTTAGGCGATGAGTGGTAAGGATCATCTTTAGGCCCATAAAGGTATGAGGTCATCTTATTCTCGCCATAGAAATTAATAAGCGACTTGCGCACCTCGTGACTCCATGGTGTACCGTAAAACCCCTCAACCACTCCCCTATATGGTATATCGGGGTAATCATTTATTGTAACTTCGGGCAATCTATTATCACGTATGAGCTGCCTAAGGGTCTGAATACCATAATAGGCACCTCGTTCGTTAAAAGCAATAATCTCGACACTTTTTTTTGTACTTTTAAATACATAGGCTCCGTCAATCTGTTTAACCCCTGCCTTTGCTGATACCTCACTGCCATAAGATACACTTAACGGCAGCCCCTTGCTGTTAGGTGTAATAAATTGAAGTGCGCTTGCTAACTCGGATGGGGTATTGACTATATTAAATCCTTGTTTTATAGATATTAACCTATTGCTAGTTCTCTCAATTGAGTGTGGCGTTGGGTTAATTACAATCTCATAAGTTTTATTTGCACTACATCCCACAAGAAGTAATAAAGCAAATAAAATAGTAAAATTTTTCATATATTTGTTTAATTTTTATGCGATTTAACAAAACTACTAATTATAATTTATATTTCAAAATTTTTTATAAATAATTTAAATAAAGATTGCCTCTGTAAAAAATAACGAGCAGTAACGCAGCACTTTGTCACTTAAATAGTGAAGAAGTTATCGAAATTGTTTGTTGATAAATATTTTTTAACTACTTTTGCGCTGAGAAAATAGTATTAATTTAAAAAATATTTGTTATGAAAAGAGTAATTTGCTCTCCAAAGGCACCTAAAGCAGTAGGACCATACAGCCAAGCTATCGAGGCTGGCAACACACTTTATATCTCAGGACAACTTCCAGTTGATGGCGAGACAGGTACTGTACCTGAGGGTGTGGTAGCACAAACAGAGCAGTCGTTAAAGAACACTTCATATATTCTTGAAGAGGCTGGCTACACATTTGATGATGTTGTAAAATCAACTGTATTACTAGCAGATATGAACGATTTCGCTGCAATGAACGAAGTGTATGCTAAGTATTACACTAACGATAAGCCTGCTCGTATTTGCTACCAAGTAGCTAAATTACCTCTAGGTGTATTAGTTGAGATTGACACTATCGCTGTTAAGTAATTTAAACTATTACTTATCCAAAACTCAGGTTTTTAAGAAAATAATATACCCCCATTTTTGAGGTAATTCTCAGAAATGGGGGTAATATTTTGTTTTGAACG
>CAYJHM010000098.1:0-8062 GCA_964369935.1 uncultured Rikenellaceae bacterium | reverse complement strand
TATGAAAACAGAATATAAGTTAATGAACGTAGCCTCGCAAGAGATTTTCGAGGATAGTGGTTGGGATTTAGGAACAAACGAGTCGTTAGTTCGTGCAATCTACGCAAAAAAACAACTTACCTTAGGTGCTAACGAAGATGGTTTGTTTAAGTTTCGTGATTGGTTACCTATCTCGCGTGAATTGGCAGGTTCTTCGGCACCTGTTACATATAAAAGTAAGGGTTTAGCGGAGTATCTTTCGTTAGATAATCTATATATAACATTTAGTGGGTACTACCCCGAGATTGGGGCTACAATGGGTAGTTGTGCATTCAAAGAGACCGAGGCGTATTGTGTGTGTGGTCGTTTGTCGGAGGATAATAAGCAGGTTTTAGTTGTTGCATCGGCAGGAAACACAGCTAGGGCTTTTGCTAAAGTTTGTTCAGAGAATAATATACCTTTACTTCTAACTATACCCGAGGATAATTTAGATGCTTTATGGTTCGATAAGCCAATTAATGATTGTGTCAAGGTTCTTGCAACGGCTAGTGGTTCAGACTATTTCGATGCTATTAATCTAAGTAATACAGTTGTTAAATCGCCAAAATTTATTGCTGAGGGTGGGGCGAAAAATATTGCTCGTCGTGATGGGATGAGTACTACTATGCTATCGGCAGTTACAACTATTGGGGCTATCCCTGATTACTACTTCCAAGCTATCGGAAGTGGTACAGGAGCTGTTGCTGCGTGGGAGGCAAATATTCGCTTTGTTGATAGTGGTAAGTATGGTAATAAACTTAGTCGTCATATTTTATCGCAGAACTATCCATTTTTACCTATGTACGAGGCTTGGCGTGAGGACTCGCGCGAGTTGCTTCATTATGAAGATGATATGGCTAGGCTACATGTTGAGGAGATTGATGCTAAGGTATTATCTAACCGTCGTCCACCGTACTCGATTGCTGGAGGGGTGTATGATACGCTTAAAGCAACCAATGGCGATATTGTATCGGTTAAGAATAGTGATGCTAGAGATGCAGCACAGCTTTTCGAAAAATTAGAGGGTATAGATATTCACCCAGCTGCAGCTGTTGCTACCGCTTCGCTTATTACCTACGCTAAAGAGGGTAAATTAGAGAAGGATGCTATTGTAATGCTTAATATTACAGGTGGTGGTGAGAAGCGATTTAAGTCGGATAAGGAGATATTTACATTATCACCAAATCGTGTATTCCCATATGATTTCAACGAGCAAGAGGTGCTTGATTATGTTAATTCGTTATTTTAGATAGATTATGAATGTTGCGATTATAGGATATGGTAAGATGGGGCGTGAGATAGAGCGCAGACTGATTGCTAAGGGCGATACTGTTTCGCTTATCATTGATAGAGAGGGTGTTGAGGCCATCACTCCAGAATCGACAGCTGGAATTGATGTGGCTATCGAGTTTTCCACTCCCGAATCGGCATTCGATAATATTATAGCGCTGCTTAAATGTGGTATGCCCGTTGTGTGCGGTACAACAGCGTGGTTAGATAGGCTTCCCGAGGCTAAAGAGCTATGTAGCCAATTAGGGGGGGCGCTGTTTTACGCATCAAATTACAGTATTGGCGTAAATATTATGTTTAAGGTTAATCAGATGTTGGCTCGGCTAATGAATTCCTTTACCGAATATGATGTTACACTATTAGAGGAGCACCACACACAAAAAAAAGATGCGCCAAGTGGTACAGCTATCACTTTGTTAGAGGGTATTATAGACAGTGTTGAGCGTAAAGATAGTTGGGTGTTAGGTGCCACAACCGAACCTAACGAGTTGGGGGTAGCAGCGCTGCGCAGGAGTGTTGTGCCAGGTACTCACAAGGTTGTATGGGAGTCGGAGGTAGATATTATCGAATTTACCCACACAGCAAAGAGCCGAGCAGGTTTTGCCGAAGGTGCTATTGCGGCTGCTAGGTTTATTGTGGGTAAAAAGGGTTTTTATACAATGGAAGATATATTTAAATAGAAATATGTTATGGATAAGATAAGAGAGATATTATCAAATAGATGGTTTAAGTTTGGAGCGGTAGCAGCAATCTACACCCTTATATTTATTATATGGAGTGGTAGTTGGCTGATGTTACTAGGGCTACCAATAATTTATGATGTATATATATCTAAATGGTATTATCGTCTATTTTGGGGTAAGTATGTTGAGTTAAAAGCCACAAAGCCTTATGTTAAAAGTATTGGTGGTTGGGTAGAGGCAATTATTTTTGCTGTTGTGGTTGCATCGGTTATACGTACATATTTTGTTGAGATGTATGTAATACCATCACCCTCAATGGAGAAAACACTGCTTGTGGGCGATTATTTAGGTGTTAGTAAGGTTGCCTATGGCCCTAAGATGGCTAATACTCCTATTGCTATTCCTCTAGTTCATAATGTTAATCCTATCAATAAGAAAAAGCGTTCGTATGTAGAGTGGATTAAGCGTCCATACCATCGTCTTTGTGGTCTTGATACAATCAAGCACAATGATGTAGTTGTGTTTAACTATCCAGAGGGCGACACTGTTCTGGTTGCCTCGCCGCAAGAGAACTACTATTGGTTAGTTAAGCAACACGGACGTGAGGCTGTACTCTCGTTTAGCGATATAATGGTTCACCCTGTTGATAAGCGTGATAACTATATTAAGAGGGCAGTTGGTTTGCCAGGTAACACTCTAGAGGTTCGTAATGGTGATGTTTATATCGACGGAGTAAAGAGTACTTTTGTTATAGAGGGGAAACAGACACCTTATGCTATTCGTCATACAGAAAAGAGTATGACAGCTAAAAAAATGGCTAGTTTAGGTATCGAAGAGGGAGATATTCTTGCTATTAAGCCTCATATAACCGAATTGTTAGTTACTGCCGAGCAGTTAGAAAAGATAAAATCGTCGAATGGAATAATCGAGGCTATTTCGCTTATTAAACCTGAGGGATTTGCTGACGAGGCAATTTTCCCTCGTGATAGTGATAAGTTTGGTTGGTCGGAGGATAACTTCGGGCCTCTTTGGATTCCACGTAAGGGGTCTACTCTTAAACTAACAGAGGATAATTTACCGCTTTATAAGCGTGCTATTACAGCTTACGAGGGTAATACCCTTGAAGTTAAAGCGGGCGATATATTTATTAATGGGGTAAAGAGTGATAGCTATACCTTTAAGATGAACTACTTTTTTATGATGGGTGATAATCGTGCTAACTCGTACGATTCGAGATTCTTTGGTTTCGTGCCTGAGGATCATATCGTTGGAAGAGCTAGCTTTATCTGGTTCTCAAAGGCACCAGGTGGTTCGATTAGGTTTAATCGTATCTTTTCGGGAATTAAGTAGTAGTCAATGGATAAGGGGTTAATCATATCATTAATAGTACCTGTTTATAATAGGCCTGATGAGATGCGCGAGCTGCTTCATTCGCTCTCTTGTCAGAGCGATAAACATTTCGAACTTATTGTTGTGGAGGATGGTTCGGCTATCAGCTCGGAGGATATTGTTGCCGAATATAGCTCGCTGATTAACGTTAAATATTTCACTAAACCTAATAGTGGCCCTGGTCTTACTCGTAACTATGGCTCGGAGTATGCGCAGGGTGAATATCTTGTTTATCTCGATTCGGATTGTGTGTTACCACCTCAATATGTAGAGGTGTTAAATAGTTATCTAAGCGAAAATAAAGTAGATAATTTCGGTGGCCCCGATGCTGCCTCAAGCGATTTTTCGGCTTATCAGAAGGCTGTAAGTTATGCTATGACCTCTTTCTTTACCACGGGGGGGATACGTGGAGGTAAGCGTAAAGTAACAAAATTTTATCCTCGCAGTTTTAATATGGGATACCGCCGTGAGAGTTACCAAAAATATGGAGGATTTACTCATATGCGCTATGGCGAAGATACCGAATTGAGTTATCGTCTTGAGAAGGCTGGTGCTACAACGGTATTAATTCCCGAGGCTTATGTCTATCATAAACGTCGCACAACACTACGTAGTTTTATGCGTCAGGTGTTCCTTTTTGGTATGACTCGAATAAATTTATCTATAAGATATCCTAAAACATTTAAATTGGTACACATATTGCCGACACTATTTTTAGTGTATGTGTTGGCAACAGTTGTTGTATCCTCACTCTTTACACCACTTGCTTTAGCTCCGTTGGGGTTATTAATGGTAATATGGTTTTTCGACTCTTCGATTAAGGAGAAGAGTATAAAGGTAGGAGTATTATCTATTATTAGCTCGTTTATTCAGCTCTGTGGCTATGGCAGCGGTCTTTTATATGGTGTATGGATGCGTTTAATTCTAAAAAAGAGGGAGGAAGACACATATTAATTTTTTAATAAAATTATGTTATGCGTTTTTCTCTTTTTTTTGGTGTTGTATTAGCACCATTTATTTTATCCTGTAAAGGGAATAGTAATAAACCAACCACCTTTATAACCCCTGTAAAGGTTTCTAGGGTTGTGTCGTTAGATTATCTTAAAAGTTCGTTTCCTGCCGTAGTGAAGGCAACCGAGAGTGCTGCTTTAGCTTTTAAAGTAGCTGGGCAGGTGGTGGATATGAATGTTACCGAGGGCGAACGAGTGGTTAGTGGTTATTTGATAGCTCGAATCGACCCTACCGAGTATAAGTTGTCTGTCGAGTCGGCTCGTGCTCTGTATATTAAATCTAAATCTCAATATGAACGCTTTGCTAAACTTGTAGAGAAGGGGGCTATCTCCGAACAAGAGTACGAAGCAATCAAAGCGGCATATACACTTGATAAATCTAACTATGATAATGCCGTTATTACCCTTAATGATACACGTTTAGAGGCACCCTTTGAGGGTGTTATCGAGCAGCGATTTGTGGATAATTATCAGCGGGTTCAGCCAAGCGAGCCTATTGTTATGCTAGTTAATCCTGCCCTGCTTGAGATGCAGTTCACTATCTCAGAGGGTCAAATTTCTCTTATAAATGCTAAAGATAAGAGTATATATGTAGAGTTCGAAACCTATCCTAATCAACGATTTAAGGCGGAAGTAACAAAATTTGTCACCTCATCTACGGGTGGTAATTATCCTGTTACAGTAAAGATTAATGATTCAAGATTTTCGCTTAAAGAGTACAATGTAAAAGTAGGATTTACTGCTACTGTCTATGTCGAAGTGAAACAGCGTGGGGGCACCTCTGAGGTTGCTGTTCCTATATCTTCAATTGGCGATATTTCGAGGGGGAACACAAAATTTGTTTGGGTCTATAACCCCACAACTAAAAAAGTAGAACGCAGAAATGTTGTTCTAGGTGCTTTAGTGGGTGTAAATGAGGTTGTTGTAACCTCTGGATTAAGTAAAAATGATATTGTTGTTACTGCTGGAGTTGATAAGCTGGTAGATAATCAAGAGGTTAAACCATTAAATTAATCCATTATGAACATAGCTACATTCTCGGTTGATAATAAACGTGTTATCTTCTTTTTTCTGCTTATCTTGATTGTTGGTGGGGTGGTAGCTTTTGGAAATCTCCCAAAAAAAGAGGACGCCCCCTTTGTTATTAAGCAGGCGATGATTTTTACTTCGTACCCTGGAGCCTCGCCACAAGAGGTTGAGAGGGTGATAACCGAAGTTATCGAGCGTGAGGTGCAGAGCCTCCCTTATCTCTATAAAATTAATTCGTACTCTTATTTTGGGCTATCAAAAATTTCGGTCGAACTTCAGCCTTATACTCCAATAGATAAAGTTCAAGAGATGTGGGATATTCTGCGTCGCAAAATTTTGAATATAAGTAATAGTTTGCCAAGCGAAGCAACAGTATCGGTAAACGATGATTTTGGTGATGTTTATGGTATATATTATGGATTAACTGCAGATAGCGGCTATACATATGAAGAGTTGCGCGAGTGGGCAATGAAGATAAAGGCGGGGGTTAATGCAATTGATGGAGTGCAACGAGTAACTCTATCAGGCGAGCAGAATCCAGTTGTTAATGTCTCGATATCGCTCTCCGAATTGGCGTCGTTAGGGATTACTCCTAATGATATTGCTCGTAGTATATCGGCGCAAAATAAGGTAATAAACCCTGGTTCGATTGAGGTGGGTGTGTTTGATATTGATATTTATGCTGATGGTACATATCAGAGTGTTGAGGATATAGCTAATCAGTTAATCACAACACCTAGCGGAGGTCAGATTCATTTGTCGGATATTGCAACTGTAACAAAAGGGTATCTCGAGCCAGCTAAATCAATTGCAATAATAAATAAGATGCGTGCAATAGGTGTAGGTGTTGCTGTTGCAAGTGATAAGGATGTTGTAGCGGTAGGAAAGATGGTGCGAGGATACCTTGATAACTTCACTAAAGGTTTACCTGCTGGATTAGAGCTTATAACCCTCTATCCAGAGGATATGATAGCCGAAAAGGCTAACAATCAGTTTATATCTAATCTTGTGGCTTCGGTAGCGATTGTGATTGTTATTCTTATGTTTGTAATGGGATTTAGAGCTAGTATCTTGATTGGTAGCTCGATAATTTTCTCGATTGGAGGAACACTATTCTTAATGGAGTACTTCGGCGCAGGCTTAAATCGCACCTCACTAGCTGGTTTTATTATAGCTATGGGTATGTTGGTTGATAATGCTATTGTGGTTACAGATAATGCTATGGTGGCAATGCGAAAAGGGGTAAAACGTCGTGAGGCTCTGATAAATGGCGCAACCTCTCCTCAATGGGGATTATTGGGGGCTACTATGATAGCTATTTTCTCGTTCCTGCCACTTTTTACTGCTAAGGCATCGGTTGCCGAGATTGTTAAACCACTATTTATAGTAGTAGGAATATCGCTTGCTCTTAGTTGGATATTGGCTATCACTCAAACAACCTCAATGGGCGATATGATACTTAAAAATAGTAGTAAAGAGGGTGGCGACCCATATAATAATAAGTTTTATCGGTGGTTCGAAAGGTTTATAACTAAGGTGCTTGCTAGGCAGTGGCTAACTGTTGTCGTTGTGGTGGTGATATTTGTAGGCTCGCTGGGGCTGTTCGGGAAGTTACCACAAAATTTCTTTCCCAACCTCGATAAAGAGTATTTCCGTGCCGATTGTATCTTTCCAAATGGTTACACAATTGAGTATGTAGAGCGTGATATGTCGAAAATAGAGGATTACCTTCTATCTCAATCTGTTGTTAAGCGAGTATCAACAACATTCGGAGGTTCGCCCCCTAGATATTACCTTGTGAGTGCCGCCTACGGCCCAATGCCTAACTATGCCAATATATTAATCGAACTGCACACCAAAGATTCAACAAAGGTGGTAGAGGAGCGGTTTAATAGTTATGTGAGGAGTAATTATCCTAACATAACGCTGCGGTCGGCACTCTTCAAGGTATCACCCGTTCCCGATGCTGAAATTGAACTAGGGTATATGGGCGAGAATATTGATACGTTAATGGAGCTAGCCTCACGTGTGGAGCAGATAATGCAGCAGAGTGGTATGGTTGATCAGGTGCGTAATAGTTGGGGTGAGAAAGTTCCGATAATATCGCCATCATATTCGCAGATGAAGGGGCAAAGGGTAGGGGTTACCCGTCAGGCGGTTGCCGAGGGGCTATCTATTGCCACCCAAGGAGCGGCGTTAGGGCTTTTTCGTGATAGAGATCAACTACTTCCTATTATGTTAAAGGATAGGGATAGTGACACTTTTCAGCTAGAGGATTTAGCCAATATACCTATCTTTTCGCTTAAAGGCGATGTTTATCCTCTCTCGCAGGTTGTTGATAGTGTATCGTTTGGTTATAACTACGAGGAGATTAGGCGTAGTAATCGCCAGCGTATAGTGTTAGCACAGGCCGAACCTAAACGTAATCAGAATGCAAAAGCAGCTTTTTTGGATATATACAATAAGGCAAAAGAGCTACCTATTCCAAATGGTTACACCTTTGTTGTTAAGGGTACCGAAGAGAGTCAGGTAGATACTAATAGTGCACTTGCTGCCGAAATGCCATTAGCTGGTATGCTTATCTTAACAACATTAATTCTGCTGTTTCGCTCGTACCGTAAGCCGTTGGTTATTATACTTATG
>CAYJHM010000097.1:0-8103 GCA_964369935.1 uncultured Rikenellaceae bacterium | reverse complement strand
GGTTACACCTATAGTCGCAAACCAATTTATGCACGCGACTTGAATGCCCAAGGTGCTATGGCTGTACTTCTTAAAGATGCCATAATGCCAAACCTTGTTCAAACATTAGAGAACACTCCTGCAATAGTGCACGGAGGGCCATTTGCCAATATAGCACAAGGGACAAACACAATTATTGCTACTAAAACAGCACTAGCACTCAGCGATTATACCATTACCGAGGCTGGATTTGGTGTTGATTTAGGAGCAGAGAAATTTTTAGATATTAAGTGCCGAGCAGCCAACCTTAAACCCGATGCTGTTGTAATAGTAGCAACGGTTAGAGCATTAAAGTATCATGGTGGTTCGCCGCTAGAGGAGATTACTACCCCTAATTTAGAGTATCTACAAAATGGTGTTGTAAATCTACAAAAACATATCGAGAGTGTTGCTATGTTTGGACTACCTGCCGTAATAGCGATAAATCGTTTTACTAGCGACTCGCAAGAAGAGCTTGATTTTCTTCTATCATACTGCACCGAACAGGGAGTAGAGGCATCAATTGCCGAAGTGTGGAGCAAAGGCGGTGAAGGGGCTATTGAATTAGCCGAAAAGGTTATAAAAACCGCAGATAGTGGAGCGGCAGATTTTCAACCTCTCTACCCTCTTTGTTTATCACTAGAGAGTAAGATTGATATAGTAGCAAAAAATATATATGGAGCTCAATCGGTTGAGTTCACATCTAAGGCATTGACTCAGCTGCGTAAAATAAAGGAGTTAGGACTTACCGAACTACCTGTATGTATAGCTAAAACACAAAAATCGCTATCCGACAATCCTAAACTACTGGGCAGACCCGAGGGTTTTACTGTAATAGTACGAGATATTGAAATAGCAGCAGGAGCAGGATTCATTATCCCTATAACGGGTGATATTATGCGAATGCCAGGCCTACCCGAAGTATCAGCTGCCGAGGCGATAGATTTTAACTCAGAAGGAGATATAGTAGGTTTATTCTAAAATGGCTAATTCGCAAAACTCTAGTTCAAGAAGGCTTTTCATTATAGGAAAAGCCTTCTTGAACTAGAGTTCTGCAAATAACACTAGCACTACTTTTTCTTTCTGCGAGCAGCCTTGCGCCTTGCCCACTCTTGATTGATAAGGGTTAATTCGCGTAGAGTTTGCCCCTTTACCATTGTATTCTCTTCGGCACGACGGATAAGGTATGGCAACACCTCTTTCATTGGGCCATAAGGCACATATTTAGTTACCCTATACCCCTCTTTAGCTAACGAGAATGATATATTATCACTCATACCAAATAGCTGCGAGAAAAATATCCTATCATCATTACGAGCAATACCTTTGGCATCTATCGCCTCGGCTAGTTTAATGTTACTTAGCTCGTTATGCGTACCGCTGAACATCTCGATATTCGAAATATTATCCACACAATACAACATACCTGCATCGTAATTATCATCTGTTGCTTGCTTATCCACACATATAGGATCAGGGTACCCCATCTGCTTAGCTCTTGCACGCTCTTTCTCCATATAGGCACCACGTACAAACTTAACACCATAGAAATAACCCCCCTCTGTTGCTCTCTTATGCTCCTCAACAAGATGCTCGTACCTATCGTGACGATACATCTGAAGAGTATTGAAAACTATAGCACGCTCTTTATTGTACTTAGGCATAAGAGCATTAGTAACATCATCAATAGCCTGCTGCGAAGAGTAATGCTCGGCATCAACAAGCAGACGAACACCACACTCATAAGCCTTTTTCGCTAACGCATCCATACGCTCACAAAAAGCATCGAACTCTCTCTTATCCTCCTCTGTCAGCTCGTCGCCATTCGACACTTTATCTAGCACCTTTACACGAGTGATAGCAGTAGGTTTAAATACAGCATAGGCGATACTCTTATTGTTACCTGCATTCTCTATCGAGCGAAGAGTTTCGTTATATGTACGGTTAATATAGAAATCACCCTCTGCACCCTCTGCCGAGTAATCAAGAATAGACTCTACACCATATTTTTGAAGCATCTCAATCAGCGGAGTACACTTCTCTAAGGTCTCACCACCCACAAAGTGCTTATAAATAGTGGGTTTAACAGCCCACCCAATAGGGAAACGAATTGCTAAAGCTATATTGGTTAAACATTTACCCATCGACACTAACCCTGGGCTCTTCATCACATTAAAAAGGAATCTTGTTCCTTTTAGTTCTTTATCACTCTTTGCCTCAAAGGCTATTTCTGTGTTTGTAAAATCTAACATACTATTGCACTATATTAATGGGGTTATCAATAAATTGATAACCCCAAATATTACACTTTAAACTATAACTCAGGTAAGAAGTTAGGGTACATATAATCTGTTGCAGGAACAAACGACTCTTTAATTGTTTGAGGCGATGTCCAACGTAGTAGATTAAGTGCCGAACCAGCTTTATCGTTAGTTCCCGAAGCACGAGCACCTCCGAATGGCTGCTGATCAACTACTGCACCTGTTGGTTTATCATTAACATAGAAGTTACCCGCTGTGTTACGTAAACGATAACTAAGACGCTCTATCTCGTCTCTGTGAGCAGAGAAAATAGCACCTGTAAGAGCATAAACAGAACCCTCGTCAAGTAAATCGATTGTCTCCTCCATCTGCTCTGGCTCGTAAACATAAATTGTTAAAATTGGACCAAAAAGCTCCTCTTGCATTGTTATATATGCAGGGTTAGTTGTTTGGATAATTGTAGGCTCGATATAGTAACCTTTGCTCAAATCGCACTTACCACCCATTATAACCTCAGCCTCCGACGACTCGTTAGCTGCGTCGATAGCCGATTTTAACTTCTTGGAATATAAGCTCTTGATGCCGCCGAACACTTTTGACCTTGATACTCGAAAGCACCACGAACAATAGCAGTAGCAACCTCTTTAGCCCTAGCCGATGGCGCAGCAAAGATATAATCCTTACCACCTGTCTCACCAACTATTCTTGGATAAGATACATAGTTATCTATATTATTTACGATTGTCTTCCAAATATCATTGAATACACCTGTTGAACCAGTAAAGTGAATACCAGCGAAGTGCTTATTGCTAAATATTACATCCGAAGCATCTGGACCCGAACAGAATACAAGATTAATTACTCCATCAGGTAAGCCAGCCTCTTTCAGAACCTCCATAACTACTGACGCTGAGTATGTAGCAGTCTTAGATGGCTTCCATACACACACATTACCCATTAATGCAGGTGCTCCTGGTAAGTTTCCTGAGATAGCTGTAAAGTTAAATGGAGTAAGAGCGAACACAAACCCCTCAAGTGGACGCCACGAAGTTTTGTTCCATATTCCTGGTGATGATGCTGGTTGCATCTTATAGATATCAACCATATTGCGAACATTAAAACGGTAGAAATCCGCTAGCTCGCACGCCGAATCAATCTCTGCTTGGTATACATTCTTAGATTGACCTAACATAGTAGCAGCATTGATTCTATCGCGATAAGGACCTGCAATGAGATCAGCAGCCTTTAGGAAGATAGCAGCACGAGCCTCCCAGTTCATTGCCTCCCACGCTGGCTTAGCCTCAAGAGCAGCGTCAATAGCAGCCTGAATATGACTTTTATCTCCTTGGTGATAGTGTCCTAATAAGTGTGCTGTATCGTGTGGCGGACGAATTTCGTAACGCTTTTCGCTTCTAACTTCTTTTCCTCCTATAATCATCGGCAAATCAACAACCACGCTTCTCATCTCCTCTAGCTTACGCTTTAGTGAAGCGCGCTCTGGACTGCCTGGTGCATAACTCTTAATTGGTTCGTTCTTTATTTCAGGTAACTGAAAAACTGCATTAAACATAATCTTGTAATTTTAATTGTTTATACTTATTTTTATTAATTTTAAATTTCGAGACGCAAGTTACGAAGATTTTTATGAATAGCAAAATATTTTTGCATATTTTTAAATAAAAAAATATGATTTGCATTAAATCTGCAAACCATATCGCTATAAATCAATTAAATTTCAAAAATTATCTCTTTGAATTGATACTCCCGTATATCTCCTCCTTTATGTCGCACCATCAAGGCTCCGTAATCATTCACACCCTCGATTTTACCCTCGAATGCCCCCCCTTGATTATCCCTATAAGAATAATAGTTATCGCTACGGTAAAGTAACGAGTGATAAATCCTATCTATCGGTGAAGTTAAATTCTCGGCTATCATATTATATTTAGTTTCGAATAAAGTACAAATCTCTTCAATTATCTCCTTACGATTAAACTCGCAACCACACTCCAACTTCATTGATGTCGGGTTGGGTGCATCGCTTACAAATATCTCTTGATTAACGTTCAGCCCTACCCCAATAACTGCTTGATTAACCATTCCCATACCTGTAATATTACACTCGATTAGGATACCACATATTTTTTTATCGCCTATATATATATCATTTGGCCACTTAATACAAGCATTTAACCCACGACAAGATAAAACATCAGCTATCACAGTAGAGATTGCCTTAGATAGAACAAACTGCTTATCTGCCGACAGGAAATAGGGACGCACAAGAATTGAAAAGGTTAGGTTTTTATCCTTCTCACTCTCCCAACTAGTTCCTCTTTGCCCTCTACCCTCGGTTTGTTGATTGCCCCACAGAGCAATTAAATTTGAATTATATTGCTGAACGTCGGTGTTAGTTGATACCGACGATTCTACATAATTAATTATCATTTATTTATAGTAATTGTATTGTTTAACAATAATTTTCTCTCGCTCCAGTCTGGCATAAACTCATCAAGCAGCTTATAAAACCGTGGAGAGTGGTTTGGATGAACTAAGTGACACAATTCGTGAGCCATAATATACTCAATACACTCTTTCGGAGCACGCAGCAGTTCGATATTAAGCCTTATAGTACCATTCGAGTTACACTGCCCCCAATAACTCTTAACATACTTATATTCGATATGCTTATATGTAACTTTATAGAACATAGCAAACTCAACAGCGATAGGAGTAATAATCTCAGCAAAAATCTTTGGTGCTTGATTAGCATACCAACGGCGCAAAACACCTTCGCACTCTTGCTCTGAACGTACCTTTAGGGTAAGCGTATCGCCCACAAGCGAACCACCTACACCCCTACTTACCTGTTCAATTTTTAAGAATATCGGCTTACCTAGTAACAGATGCTCTTCGCCATTAACATAACGATAGTGTGATTGATTAACCCTACGCTGAGATATGGCTTCTATTTTAGATATTATCCACGCCTCTTTCTGCCTAACAAAAGTTAGTACCTCACTATTATTTAGTTCCGAAGGTGCACCTATTTTTAGCATAAATCCCTCGCCCTTGGGCACTATCTTTAGCGACATAGAGCGCCTAACAGTGTAGTTAATATCAATCTCGATATTGCTACCACCAATAACTATTTGAGTGCTCTCTTTTCGAATACGAAAACCCTTTTCAAGTTTTTGAAGCTGGAATAGTGATATCATACACTACAATCTATTTAGACAGTATCTCTTTTATTATATCAACACTGCAAGAAACCGCTTGACCAATTTTAGAGGCATCCTTACCCCCTGCGGTAGCCAACGAAGGTTGCCCACCACCGCCTCCTTGCATCAATTTAGCAGCCTCGCGTACAACAGCACCAGCATTAACACCACGAGCTACTACCTGTGCACCTAGAGCGATTATTAACTGAGGTTTATTATCGTTAATAGTACTACCTATATATATAACATCATCGCACTCTTTTGTTAGCATACCTGCAACATCTTTCTGCACATCAACAGGCTGATTTGCACTATTAATATACCAACGATAACCATATTCACCAGTCTCTAGCTGCTTAATAATATAATTCTTAATTGTTACATTCTTCTCTTTAACAAATACCTCAACCTTCTTATTAAGTTCGCTATTATCTTTTATTAATTTCTCAATTGGTGTAATAATTGTCGGTGTATTAAATATTGATTGTACCTGCTTAATAGTCTTTTTTAAAGTTTGCAGAGCATTAATAGCTTTCTCTCCTGTTACCGCCTCAATACGACGAACACCGGCAGAGATAGCCCCCTCAGAGTAAATCATAAATAGACCTATGTTACCAGTAGACATAGCGTGCAGACCTCCACATAGCTCGTTCGATTCGCCAAAAGCAACAGTACGAACACTATCACCATACTTCTCGCCAAAGAGCATAATAGCCCCTGCCTCTTTCGCCTCTTCTATGGTAGCTGAGCGATTTTCACATATCGGATGATTAGCCCTAATCTGGGCATTAACTAGCTGCTCAACCTCTGCTATCTGCTCGTCTGTCATAGCCGAGAAATGAGCAAAGTCGAAACGTAAAATATCAGCCGACACCATCGACCCTTTCTGCTCGACGTGCGACCCTAACACCTTGCGAAGTGCACTATGAAGCAGATGGGTAGCTGTATGATTAACAGCCGAAGAGTTACGACTATCTTTATCAACAACACCAATAAACTTGCCCTCTAAATTAGTTGGCAGCTTATCTACTAGATGAATTGTTAGCCCATTCTCCTTTTCAGTAGCCTTAATTTCTACCCTCTCGCCATCACACTCAATATAACCTGTATCGCCCATTTGTCCTCCTTGTGTTCCATAGAATGGAGTAATATCAAATACTAACTGAAAAAAGTTCTTACCTTTTTGCGATACTGCACGATAGCGAGCAATACAAAGTTCAGCCTCCGAATTATCATAGCCCACAAACTCTGTTTCTACATCCGGAATTAGCTCTACCCAATCATCTTTTGTAACAACAGCAGCACTACGTGAACGATTTTTCTGCTTTGCTAACTCAACCTCAAATTCGGCAGTATCAACTGTTATTCCACCCTCTTTACATATAAGCTCAGTCAAATCAAGAGGGAAACCGTAAGTGTCGTATAACACAAACGCATCTCTTCCACTAAGCACACCGTTGCTCTGCTTAATAATACCCTCTAGCATAGTAATACCTGTTGCCAAAGTACGTAAAAACGAATTTTCCTCCTCCTCAATCACTCGATAGATTAGCTCCTCTTGTGCTGATAACTCCTCGAATTGTTCGCCCATCTTCTGAATAAGTACTGGCACTAAACGGCAGATAAATGGTGCACGCATATTAAGATAGGTGTAGCCATATCTTACAGCACGACGCAATATTCTACGAATAACATATCCTGCTTTTACATTAGACGGCAACTGACCATCAGCAATAGAGAAAGCAATAGCACGTAGGTGATCCGCAATCACACGCATAGCAATATCTTGCTTTTCGTTTTTGCCATACTCAACAGATGCAATCTCGCCTAGCTTCTTAATTATATCTTGGAAAATATCGGTATCATAGTTACTCTTTACCCCCTGCATAATCATACATAGCCTCTCAAATCCCATACCTGTATCAACGTGCTGCGCAGGAAGTGACTCTAACGCACCACCATTCTTGCGATTAAACTGCATAAATACTAGATTCCATATCTCAATAACAAGAGGGTTATCTTTATTTACCAACTCTGCCCCATCAATCTCTTTACGCTCGCTATCGTCACGCAGATCGTAATGCACCTCCGAACAAGGCCCACAAGGTCCTACTTCGCCCATCTCCCAGAAATTATCCTTCTTATTACCCATAAGAATCTGACTCTCAGGAAGGTACTTTTTCCAAAAATCATACGCCTCCTGATCGAAAGGAACGTTATCACTCTTATCCCCCTCAAATACCGTAGCATACATTCGGTTTTTATCCAGGCCTAAACGCTCAACTAACAGCTCGAAACACCAATCAATCGCCTCTTTTTTGAAATAATCGCCAAACGACCAATTACCCAACATCTCGAACATAGTATGGTGGTAGGTATCGTGCCCCACCTCTTCAAGGTCGTTATGCTTACCCGAAACACGTAAACACTTCTGCGTGTCAGCAATACGGCTATGCTTAACCCTCTCGTTCCCTAGAAATAAATCCTTAAACTGATTCATCCCCGCATTGGTAAACATCAATGTAGGATCATTCTTCACAACCATTGGGGCTGATTTAACAATATTATGACCTTTCTCTTTAAAGAAATCTAAAAAAACTTTA
>CAYJHM010000096.1:458-8160 GCA_964369935.1 uncultured Rikenellaceae bacterium | reverse complement strand
CGACGCTTTACTTTTTGTCGGTCCTCCTCCTGCCATTTCCATAACTACCTTTTTCAATATTAATAATAACTCTAAATTTACTACTTAGAGTGTAAGTTCATTAAAGCCAAATACTTACTGTATTCGTATTAATTATTACAAAGTTAGTAGTTCGTTATGCACTCTATCTGCACAATGATTATGAATTTGTTTTTAATATATTGTTAGCTCGTTCTTTTATGCGTTCTTTTAGGTGTTGTGGCTCTATTATCTCCACCGTATCAGCAAATTCTAATAAAGTGGTCTCTAATTCGTAGTTATAAGCAATTTTAAGTTCTACAACCACAAACCCATCACCACTACTAACTACTTTTTGCGAATGGTGTATCGGTTTAGTAACAATAAAGTTATACCTCTTCGAGTCAATCTTTAGACGTATACGCTCCGCTTTGCTGTCAGGATTTATTGTTATACCTAACACATCATCAAAATAGTCCTCTAAGTCAATCTCTGTATTGGGTATAAACTCTATTGGGATAGGTTCAAACCTATCGATTCTATCTATTGCAAGGCTCAATAACCTACTTTCACACCCCTCAGCAATCGATAGTCCTATTATATACCATCGGCTAGCGTATTGTTTATGGGCATAGGGGTGAATAGTGTATTTACGCATCTGACCAAAAGCAGGGTGATACTCAATGCACAAAGGCTGACGAGCAACCGTTGCCGAAAAGAGATTTGAAAAGTGTTCTAATCCACGTAGATACGGATTTTGCTCAAAGAAAACAACATTATCAGCACCCCGATTATCTAACTTAAACGAACTCTCAAAACGAGCCATTGCCTCCTGCATCCAATCAAATTGCGGCAACCCTCGAAATCTTGATAACATTATAATGGTATTGCGTAGTTGTTCTGCTTCATTCAAACTTAGTGGCTGTTTATTTATCGAAAAATTTTTATCCTCGTAGCGGTAATATGTACGTAGCCCATCTTTATATCGCACGAGAGGGATAGAATACCCCTCGTCACTCTCCATAAATTTTATATCTTCAAATATCTGGCGACGTTTCACACCATCTTCAACGCCTGTAAAGTCATAAATAGCACGAGCGCAAGCCTCTATCAAATCCTCAATAAAAAATTTGCGCCCAAAGTTAGAAAAGCACCTATCAAGTGCCTGATAACGTATAGTTGCGTGTTTATTTGTTGCCATAACATGTAGTTTACCACAAAGTTAAGCAAAACTTCTTGATTGTGCGCTATAACTGCATTACAATTTTATAGTTTCAGCCCACTACGTTTTTTATCACTATAATAATGTGGATACATTATACTATCATTAAATATCTTCAAGAAACGCAATAAATTTCGACATTCATCAAGTTCGATGTAAAGCTCAACTATAATCATAAGTTGCACCTAATGCATAAGAGCCACTCAATATTCAGCCAAAAGTATAGTAGCCAAATTAAAGTCGCAACCTACCATATATAAAAAAAACAAAGAGCTAAACACAAAATTAGACCCAAAGTAAAACATTATTAATTATTATTCTTACTACCTAGTTCAATAAAAGAATAATAATATAGCTGATTATCCACTATTCCGACACCACCCAACGGTATAAATATATAATTTTCCATCACCTAATATAAATAAATTGACTATTTATACTAATAAATAATTACCATTATGTATCAACTCAAATATTCTCATCATCATCAAAAGTATAATATTTTAAAACACTCTCAAAAAAATGTTATTTTTTTTAATGCATTAAATAATTGAAATTCAATACATTAACATTAATAACAAATTTTTTTTGCATTTTTTTATTTAAAATATTTGGAAAACAAAAAAAAAGATATTAACTTTGCAGTGCAAAAGGGGTAAATCACAACAGCGATTACTTCAAGAGCGACAAAAAACTGGTGTGGTAGTTCAGCTGGTTAGAATACCTGCCTGTCACGCAGGGGGTCGCGGGTTCGAGTCCCGTCCATACCGCCAATGAGTAACGCAAGTTACAGCAAAGTCCTGAAAATCAATGATTTTCGGGACTTTTTGATTCTAAGAATCTCGGCAAAATATGCAATTTCGAGGTATACCCCACCGTCCTATTCGTGGGAGTTTACTAATTCTTAGAATTGTCCCACGCTATGGTCACAATGCACTGTTTTACAGTATTTTGCATAACTTAACTTAGGAAATAATTTACTAATTTTGTAACCTAAAAAGTTAAGACTATGAACCAAAACACAAGAAGTACATTTAGCGTACTATTTTTTATCAAAAGAGCCAAACTATTAAAAAATGGCGAAGCTCCAATTTGTATGCGTATTACCATCAACAAGCAGGTAGTAGAGATTATGATTAAGCGTAGTGTCCCTGCAACGCAATGGAATCAACAGAAAGAACGTAGCAAGGCAAACAATCCTACCGCACGTGAGTTGAACCACTACTTAGATACAGTGAAAGCAAAAATTCTGCAAATCCATAGAGAGATGGAGATTGATGGCAATGTTATCAATGCAAAAACCATTAAGGATAGATTTTTAGGCAAAGATGACACAAGCAAAACGATTGTTGAGGCATACTCCGAGCATAATGAAAAGTGCAAAGCATTAATCGGAATTGACTTTACGCAATCAACCGTGGAAAAATTTTACACCTCCCTTTCTCACTTAAAAGAGTTTATGCGACACAAATATGGTCGTGATGACTTTCATTTGAGAGAGATTGATGGTGCTTATATTCGTGAGTTTGAATTTTACTTAAAGACAATAAGAGGTTGTCAACATAATTCAGCACTAAAGCATCTTAAAAACCTAAAGAAGGTTATACGAATTGCTCTCGCTAACGAGTGGATAAAGAGAGATCCATTTATGGGGATACAGTTTAAGCACTCGGAGACTCATACTGAATTTTTAACGCAAGATGAGTTATCTGTCATAATGAATAAAGAGTTCAGCATCGAACGTCTATCTATGGTGAGGGATGTTTTCTGTTTCTGTGCAATGACGGGTTTAGCCTTCATAGATGTACAGCAGTTAAGCCGTGAACACCTAATCACAGATAACAATGGTGCACTGTGGATACGCAAGCCAAGACAGAAAACAGGTAATATGTGTAATATCCCTCTACTCTCTCCTGCTTTGGCTATCTTGTGTAAATATGAGAACCATCTTGATTGTATTAAGAAAGGCACTCTATTGCCAACCATCTCAAACCAACGCACAAACAGCTATTTGAAAGAGATAGCCGATTTATGCGGTATTAAAAAGAAGATTTCATCGCACACAGCTAGGCATACAGCCGCAACCACTACCTTCTTAGCCAATGGGGTAAGTATTGAGAATGTAGCAAAGATACTCGGGCACTCTAACACTAAAATGACACACCACTATGCAAAGGTGCTTGACAGCTCTATTATGCGAGATATGGCAAATGTAGAGCGTAATATATCCAAAATATCTAATATTTAATACTAGCGCAATGAGAAATGATATAATAACAATTTCAGATAACGGACAGGTTTCCATTCCTGTTACTGTTTCAATGATGGATTTTCAGATAGCGGAACTGTTCCAGATAATGGTACCTACTGTAAGAGGTAAAATAAAAACATTACTTAAAACACGACATTTTTTTGATTGTAGTGGAGCTAACGTTAGTGGTAATAGGATTGCACCTGAATATTATGGCTTAGATATGATTATTGCTATTGCGTTTCAAGTACAATCGAATAAGGCAGATATATTTAGAAATTACATAATGAACCGATTAAGTCAATCGGCTATACAGCCATTAATAATACAGTATAACACATTAAATAATAGTGATATATGTAGTTAACCGCCTCACTCATCACCGTTACAGTGGCGAAGGTAACTACAAGAATTGAGATATACAAGCCCATGCCCTATGGGTTTACTCCTTAACAGTCGCAAGGCTTGTATATTTCAACTCTTTCCGCCTTAGATGCCACAGTAACGATGACGACCGAGCCGACGATAAAGCATAGAAAGAAAAGCGATAACATAGGTAGCATATTGATACCTGTGTTATCGCTTTTCTTATTTTGTAACCTCTGCCTCCAATACCTCAGAACAGCATAGCCTATGTCATATCTGAAAACGCCTTTATATAGTGATTCTCTATGAGTCTCTGTAAATCTGACTCTCGATAGATTATCTTACCCTCAAATTTTATATAGCTGATTACACCTTTATTTCTCCACTCTTGTAGGGTACGACGGCAAATTTTTAGTCGCTCAGACACCTCTTTGTCGGATAGATACAATTCACCATTAAAAGGGGCACGCACAATCTTCTTCAACTCCTCATAGTCATTCTGCATTTCATCTATAGCCTTGAAGAGGCAGACAATCTCTTCGCTTTTGACTGTTATTATTTCACTCATTATTATTTCTCTTTTTTATGGTTATTGATAAAATTTTCTATATCTTCTGAACGATAATATATCTTTTGCCCTATCTGCGAAAACCCTATCAGTCCTCTATCACGATAGCTCTGTAAAGTTCGCATTGATATATTAAGCTGATAGCATACATCTTGGTTGTCAAACCAAGTTTTTAGACTTTTATCCCTCACACTCTCCTTTAATAATTTATAGCTCTCTGAGCAGGCTCTTATCTTCGCCAGTATAGCTTGATAGGCGCCATACTCCACATTAATTATTTCCATAATCTTAATTTTGCAATTTAACTTAATTTCACATTTTCACACACTCGTGCCACCACTATCGCTACCCCATCCAACGAGTAGCTATTTGTTCAACTGCCAGATATTGTGAAATAGTATTTCAGTTTATCAACTGTCTGCAATTGTCCTCTATTGTCTTGTCAATCACGTAACACACTGCAATATTACGACACAAATTTCATTCTGTCACTAGAATCTAATATTGTGGCACACTTTGGCAAGCTTTGGCAGAGTGTGGCATAGTTTAATACCAATCTTGTATACATAAGATATAATGTATTGCTTATATCAGGCGATTCAGCAAAATGGCGTAAATGAAACAGCTGCTACGAGACTACCTAACAGTAAATTAGCACATATCTATGCATCTTGTCCAAGAGGGCTCTAAATATTTGTTAGTGTGAATTTTATGTCTTTATTTTGTTCGCTATAATGTGCTGAGCAGGCTAGCTTTGCACGCTTTAAGGTTTAATAATTATATAATTAAAAGTATGACGAGTAAAACAAAAACAATTAATGATTTCGATGTGAATGATTACATTGAAGAAACAAAGAATCACACTAGCAAAAGAGGTATATTTGATAACAGCAACACAACTAGTAGCTCTGTTTCAAATGAACAAGGTGAGCCAATCGAACAGGTCGAGACAGCTGAGCCACCTCATCAATCATCTACTATTGAATCAAAAACTCCAACTGCATCAAACAAAATGACAAGACGAGCTTCTTTGGAGAAGTATAGAAAGATATTTCTGTGCACTCCAAAAATTTCAGACCGTAAGACAACCTATCTTAGCAAAGAGCTTTGGGAGCGACTACACAAGATAGCACGCACATTGGGCGATGACAAGATGAGTGTAACAGGATTTGTGGAGAATCTCACGAGGCACCACCTAGAACAATATGCTGAGGACTTAGAGCAATGGAAGCGATTATAGCTAGCACACTGTGCTCAGCGTGATTAAAATTTTGCTGATGTAATAATGTAGCGTTGCGACATAAGTACGTTACAACGTTATAACGTCACAACAACATAACGTTATATTGTTATAATATTATAATGTTACAACAGCATATTAGCATTAAAGTTAAAGTTTAATAGGCGAGGTAATGTTTCGGGTGACCCGAAACGAATTGAGTTACTCAATTCCCTCGCCCAAACACTGTGGTGATTTGGGGTGATTCCGCTCTTGATAGTCGCAGAATTAATGATATATATATGAATAAAGCAAAAAATAGTGTGGGCAGACCACCCAAACTAATGAATAAATTAACCCACTCCATCAACCTCAAATTGTCGGAAGTGGATTACCAAAGTATAAAAGAAAAGGCTAGAAAACTCAACCTTACTACTACTGTTTACGCTAGAAATATGGTTTTAGATGGATATATAAAAGCTCCATTTACTAGTGAACAAATGCGTTTAATGAGAAATATTGCAGGGGCAATCAATAACCTGAATCAGTATGTAAAACACTTGAATAGTGGTGAGATGAATTATAAGCTACACACATCAAGAATTGTTACTGATCTGAAAAAGTTGTTAGATGATAGCAAAAAACATTAAGGCTCAAGCATTCGTAGGGGTCGTAAATTATGTGATTAAGAAAGATGCTGAGATGCTAAAGGCAGAAGGTGTGATGGCGATGAGTGCAAAAGATATGATAACATCATTTGAGCTACAACGCAGTGTTAGACCCGAGATTAAAAGCCCTGTTGGACATATCCCAATCTCATTTTCGCCAGAAGATAAGGAGCGTATGACGAATGAATTTATGGTACAGTTAGCTGAAGAGTATATGGAAAATATGGGCATAAAAGATACTCAATACATCATAGTGCGCCACCACGACAACCCCAACGAGCATATCCACATAGTGTATAACCGTATTGATAACAATGGAGAACTTATCACTGATAAGAATGATTATAAACGCAATGTCGATACTTGCAAGAGGTTAAAAGATAAGTATAATCTCACTTACGGAAAGAATAAATTTAAGGTAAGAAGAGAAAAATTGCGTGGTACGGAACGGATAAAACACGATATTTACCACGCTATAAGAGAGGAAATTGTACGTAGTAGAGATATTTTAGAGTTACAAAAACGACTAAATAGTCGTGGTATCGAGATAAATATTAAATTCAGAAGAGGCACAATGGAGCCACAAGGCATCTCGTTTACAAAGGATAACGTCACATTTAAGGGGTCACAAATAGATAGAAATTTTAGTCTTATAAACCTAATGAGGATGTTAGAAGCGGTAAATAATGAATACACGAAACGAGAGACACAACAGCTAAAGCACAAGTTTAAACACAAGATTCCTACCACACTAGGAGGTGTAAAACTAACAGAGGAGCAACGGATTAATCTTGATAATGGAAAATCGGTATACATTGACAATCTAACAGATAGGCAGGGTAATATCTGTAAAGCGTGGCTAAAGTTATCAGATAGTAGAGATAAGTTAGATTTTTATAGCCGTGACCCCGACACTCCAAGGCAAATCACTCAACAATCCTCACCACAAGAACAGCACCAAGAGGGCGCAATAATCAGTGGCGGACTAGGTATCTTCGACCTACCAGCCAATGGTGGAGACGACCCTGATGAGACACAATTCAGAAACCGTATGCAACGACAACAAAAGAAAAAACGAGGGCGTAGAATGTAGTATTAAAACCCTCATAATAAGGATGTCGATGTGTAGTTAAATTTTATTGATTATTTTTTTTTGGTTAGGTGCTAAATTTTCAATAACTTTGTAAGAAATACCAAGTGTAAAATGATAACGAAGCAAATAAATAGGCTTAAAGTTGTGCATGTTGAGCAAGGCAAAACAGGCGTGTGGCTATCTGAGTAGTTAAGAAAACATCCATCTACAATATCGGTGTGGTGTTCTAAATAAGATCCAACCATCGTTGAAAGCGCTTGATAGAATAGCAGAGTTGCTTAATGTGGACAGAAAAGATTTGATAAATAATAGTAAATA
>CAYJHM010000096.1:0-448 GCA_964369935.1 uncultured Rikenellaceae bacterium | reverse complement strand
TGGATATAAGTTACTTATAACTAAGGTATGAATTAATAGAAAAAATATTTAGCGATTTCTTTGGTTAGGCAAATTATTCTCATTAACTTTGTGCAAAATCCAAATATACGTTGATATGCAGATTAAACAGATAAATAGATTAAAGGTGATACTTGTGGAGCAAGGGCGCACAGGCAGATGGTTAGCAAAACAGTTAGGTAAAGACCCATCTACTATATCATTGTGGTGCTCGAATAAAATTCAGCCATCACTTGAAACTTTGGATAAAATTGCTGAATTGCTTAGCGTTGATCGACGTGAGTTGTTAAACAAAAGCAAGGAGTAATTTATGAGTAGTTCTAAGTTTTTCACAAACAGAAATGTCTCTAATACTCTCTTTGAGAAGTTTAAAGGAGTGATACAGGGGATGGCGAACCTACACAGTTTTCATGCTGTTGTGGGCTATTTT
>CAYJHM010000095.1:0-8243 GCA_964369935.1 uncultured Rikenellaceae bacterium | reverse complement strand
TATCAACAGAGTAGTGTGCAGTTCTTTTAATCTCCTCATTGTACTTATCAGTATCTAGGCCTAAAAGAAATCCAATCTTAGCCTTTAGAGGGTTGTTGTTTATTATCTTATTGTCGCGCATGTGGAAGTTGATAGTTTGTAAATCGTACATACTAATAACGTGGTTTACATACTTATCAATATCTGCTTGCTCGGTTGCGTCGTTAAATTTAGCCTTGTTAAGCATTATGCCCATTATATAAAGGTTCTCATAGCAGTTCGGACACTCTTTTACCAAATCAGCGTAACGAGTCATAAAATCGTCATAGTTCTTCATTCTGAAGGCATCTCGTGCAAACGAGTACTTTCTTAGAGTTTGCTCTCTCTGTTCTGCCGTAGCACCAAGATGATGATACTTAGGATCATCGTAGTTAATTCCTTGTGCTTGTAGTGCTGTTGTCATTGATAATGTTACAGCCACAACCATTAAAAATTTTAAAACTGTTTTCATAAATTTATAATTTGTTTTTTATATGCTAAATTCTAAATATTAATTTTCGTTAATTGTTTACTTCTAGAAGTACTTGATTCGTACAAACCATCTAGTAGCTGCGAATGTAATACCAACACTTAATTTTACATAGGTATTTTGAATTTGACCATTTGTTAGAGTACCACTTTTACCTATCTCCGCTGCAACACTTAGTTGCGAGAACCAATCCTTCTCTATTGGAATACCCACACCGATAGAACCTGCAATCTCATTAGTTTTAATGCCATCCTTAATAACGTAAGAGTTTCCATACATCATACCAGCACGGTAGGTCCATCTTTTAAGTGGCGAACGAATATCAAAACGGTTTGGAGTATATTGACCACCTAAACGAATCTCGTTACGATTTTGATATGCAATACCCTCATAACTATTTTCAGGGAACGAGCTACCCCAATCTTGGAATGTGTAATCTAGCCCTACAAGTAGTTTGTTTGTAACGTAATTAACACCAAACGCCATTTTTGAAGGGATGTAAATTAATTCTTGATAATTATCATTTGTAACAACATCATCGCCAGTAAGTGCCGAAGAGCTGTAACCAGTAGCAACAATATAAGTATTGTCGGTATACGATTTAGTGCGCGGTTGATAAACAGCACCCAAATTAATCCATTTGCCCTCTTCAAGCTTAGCTGTGTACTGAGCACCAACCTCGAATGATGACTGATTAACCTTTCTAGAGAATGTGCGATAGTTATTTTTTAGTATAGTGCCCTCAATATAAGGGGTATACGTTGAGGTAGAACTTTCGTCTAAAGCTCCAACATAGTAGATGTAGTTAGCACCAATATTTAAACCTTTAACAAGAGCATACGATAGACCAGTTTTAAACTGAGCAACGCTACCTCCACCATCAAATTGGTACATCACATTACCAATATTTGTTATAACATCATTTTGCGTAACTGTTTTAGTCATTGTGTAGCCCATCTCGCTATAAGGGGCAATCACTAATCCAAAACCCATTCGCTTAGATATGCGAATCTGCATTCCCATATGCCCAAGGTTAAAGTAGTTACGGCTATTTTTACTGTTATCTGTTTTAAGATAATTGTTTACACCCTCGCCACTCACGCTAAATAGCACATTTTGCCTATCCGACGAGTTGTATGAAGCAGGGTTAAGTAGGCTCATCGAAAATCTCTCTCTATTTGCTAATCCAATACCACCCATACCTCTCGATGCAGAGGTGCCTAAGTGAGTAAGTTCACCAAGACCATACTGCGAAGCAGGGTTAAATATTCCACCCACTGTTGATTGGGCATTTGCTGTTAGAGTTGTTACAACTAATAATGTTAGTGCTCCAACTAATGACTTAAACTTTATCATCTTTTTGCTATATTATATTCTAAAATCTTATTCAAACCTATAAGTAACGTTTCACAACTTGCAAATATCGCATTTTTTAATTTATTTTCAAAATATTTTGCATCCCCACCTGTGAAAATTATTGAAATATTTTTTACGTCGTTCTTATAAGTGTTAATGTAACCATCTAATTCATAGATAATTCCCATTATTACACCACCGATAATTGCCTCCTCAGAATTTTTTCCACAATATGAAAAAAAATCACTAGCGCTGCATAATTTCAGTTTTGAAGTGAAAATATGCAGTGCTTTAAAGCGCATTTCCATTCCAGGCGAAATATTGCCACCAAGAAAAACACCATCCGCTGAGACCCTATCAATTGTTATGGCACTGCCTAAATCTACAACTAATAATTCGCGATTTGGGAACTGTACCATACCACCAACAGCCGCTACTAATCTATCTACCCCAAGAGTTTCAGGTGTAGCGTAACTATTAATAATTGGCATAGGTGTTTTGCTTGTCACCTCGATATATTTCACCCCTTTTGTTTTGAAGTAGCTGCATAAATCGACCTGCGAATCGCCTACACTCGACGAGATTGCCGCTATAATCGAGTTGTACTTCGCTAATACATCATCAAGCAGAGGTATAGTTAGTTTACTATATCTTAAACTATCAATTATACTGCCTTTATCGTTGAATATTGCAATTTTAGTTGCGCTATTTCCTATATCGATAACTAAATTCACGCACTTAATTATTTATCTGTTTTACTACAAAATCTTTCATCTTCTCAATTATCGTAAGTGCATCAGCTGTACCTGCCACCCCTGATATAGACAGAAGTAACCTATCATCTTTTGGTTTGAGCTTAAAGTTTGCACCTGCCGTAGAAAGGTACTCCATTATTAAACTAAAAATAGTGCTATTATAGTATGCGGATGAACTATTACCTGTGAAATGGAGAATAAAATATCCATTTTTTATGATTAGCCGATCAAAGCCCAGCTCGATTGCTACTCTACGAATAAGTACCACATTGAATAGTGATAGGGTAGAGTGTGGCAATTCGCCAAATCGATCACGCAATTCGATTTTAACCTTCTCTGCTTGTTCCCTATTCTCTAATCTATCAATACTCTTATATAGGTTAATCTTCTCGTTCACCGATTGAATATAGCTACTAGGTACAACCGCTTCCTCAGCTATATCAACCTGACAATCACTTACATATAAGCCTGCTTCGATTCCCCATTTATCAACCTTAATACTCTCTTGTTTTTCATTATCTAACTCGGGCTGTTCGTTGGTAGATAACGAGATAAACTCTTCGTTCTTAAGTTCGGCAATAGCTTCGTTTAATATTTTATGGTAAGCCTCGAACCCTATATCGGCAATAAATCCACTCTGCTCGCCACCTAGAATATTTCCTGCTCCACGTATATCTAAATCTTGCATCGCTATATTGAACCCCGACCCTAGTTCCGAGAAATCCTCTATTGCCTTAACTCTACGATAAGCATTTTCGGTTATGTTACCACCCTCGGGCAGTAGAAGATAACAGTATGCTTTTCGGTTTGTACGTCCAACCCTGCCTCGTAGCTGATGCAAGTCGCTAAGCCCGAAATTGTTAGCCTCGTTTATTATAATTGTGTTAGCGTTAGGAATATCAACCCCCGATTCGATAATCGTTGTGGCTAATAGAACATCATATTCGCCATAAATAAAATCCATAATTCTGCGTTCCATCTCAGTAGGTGGCATTTGCCCGTGAGCTATCACAACCTTCGCATTTGGAACAATAGAGGTGATAATCGATGCCATACGCTCGATATTATTGACCTTATTATGAAGGAAAAATGTTTGCCCTCCACGTTTCATCTCTGTTTCGATAGCCTCGCGTATAATATCTAGCGAGAATGTGTGCACCTCGGTTGTAACAGGTTGCCTATTAGGTGGAGGTGTATTGATAATCGATAAATCGCGAGCACCCATTAACGAAAATTGTAGTGTTCGTGGAATAGGTGTAGCTGTCAGAGTTATTGTATCTATATTTGCTTTAATAGAGCGAAGTTTCTCTTTGCTCGAGACACCAAATTTTTGCTCCTCGTCAATTATAAGTAATCCTAAGTCTTTGAATTTTATGTTTTTACCCAGTATTTTATGAGTTCCAATTAATATATCTATTTTCCCCGATTCTAACTCTTTTAATATCTCGTTCGTCTCGGCAGTTCCCTTGCTGCGTGATAAGTTCTCAACTCGCACAGGAAACTCTTTAAGCCTTCGTGTGAATGTGCGATAGTGCTGAAGAGATAGTATAGTAGTTGGAACAAGAATAGCCACCTGCTTACCATCGGCAACAGCCTTAAATGCTGCACGTATAGCAATCTCGGTCTTACCATAACCAACATCACCACACACTAACCTATCCATAGGTATAGGTTGTTCCATATCTTTGTATATAGCCTCGGAGGTCTTTGTCTGGTCGGGTGTATCTTCGTAGATAAACGATGCCTCAAGCTCTTGTTGAAGATAACTATTAGGCGAAAAAGCAAACCCACGTTCTGTTCTACGCTTAGCGTATAGAGCAATCAAATCACGAGCAATATCTTTAACCTTGCTCTTTGTTGTAGCCTTAAATCGTTGCCATACACCACTCCCTAGCTTGTGTAGCTTTGGAGGTTCACCATCTTTATCTCGATACTTAGATATTTTATGAAGCGAATGAACATTTAAAAGCAGGATATCATTATCTCTGAATGTCAGCTTAATAGTCTCAACATTGCGCCCCCCTTCAACGGAGGTTACTAAGCCCCCGAACTTAGCCACTCCATGGTCGATATGTACCACATAATCGCCTAACGATAGAGTGTTAAGTTCTGATATAGCAATACTTTCGCTAGGTTTAATCTCGCGGTTTATCTTATATCTATGGAATCGTTCGAATATCTGATGATCGGTATAATAGCAACAACGCGAGTCGTTATCAATAAATCCAGCGTGTAGAGTTTGCTCTAGTTGAGAAAAACGGATATTTGGTTTCCCTAGCGAGTTAAATATACCCTCTAAACGCTCTATCTGTGCCTTATTAGTTGTTAATATATATGTTTGATAACCATCGAGTAACCTAGTGTCGATATCTTCGGCTAATAGTTCGAAATTTTTGTTAAACGAGGGCTGTAACGATGTTGAAAACTCGATAGTTGAGTTTGCAGGCCATTGAGTGAGTTCTCCTCTGAGATAAAAAAGTTTACTATTCAATGTGTGACCCATAAAATCAGCGAACGAGGTTACAATTTCATCCGAATCGGGGCGTTTATCTGATAATTTGGTGTAAATATCATCCACCTTATCCATTATCTGTTGTGCGCCATTAAGCCATATAGTCACGCTCTCTTCACGTCCAGAGCATAGATATTCGCTTAGTGGAACACGTAACGACGAGTCGGTAATCTGACGTATGTATGGCACAATCACCACCTTTTCAAGCACACGCTGCGATAGCTGAGTAGCGACATCAAATACACGAATCGAATCAACCGAATCGCCAAAGAAATCTATCCTGTAAGGTTGATTTTCGCCATAAGAGAAGATATCCACTATGCCTCCACGTATCGAAAATTGTCCAGGCTCGTAAACAAAATCCACCTTCTTAAACTCGTACTCGATAAGCCTATCTGTTAGTTCACTTATATGGAAATTATCCTCTTTGGCTATGATAATCGAGTTATCCTCGATAACCCTATTTGTAACTACTTTTTCGCATATTGCTTCGGGGTAGCTGCAAATGTATAGAGTATCGCCCTTACTGTGGTTAGAAATTGCACTTAATGCCGATGTACGCAGAACCACCGACGATAACTCCTCGCCATCGTATAGTATAGAGCGTTTCGAGGCTGAGGGGAAAAACATAACTTTATCCTCACCAAGTAGCTCTGTAAGGTCGTTTGCTATATATGCTGCCTCCTCTTTATCGGATGCGATAATTAAATTTATGCCTTTCACACTGCGTGAGTATGAGGCTAGTGTGACAGCAAAAGAAGAGCCTACTAATCCACGAATTAGTAACCTCTTCTCGATATTTTTAACTAATGTTTTTACACTTTTACCCTTCGAAAAATGCTCAACAATATTATGTTTTTTATCCATAACAACCCATTTTGATAGTTCTGAATACTAACTCGAACTAATCCTCCTCCTGCTCGTACACCTCAGGCAACTCCCCCTCAATAGATGGAGCTACCGTAAGAGCACTACCACTCTTATCAAAATACTTTGCGTCAACGTATCCAACAGATTCGCTTGGTACAATAGATATGAAACAACGATATTTTAACATCCACTTTAAGCGTAACGAGAAAATACCCCTAGTAACATAAGCCCACACATAAGGGTGCACTTTTATTTTTATATATCGAAGTTTGTGCTCCTCGATAAAAGATGAAATTTGACCCTCTATCTCGCTGTCAAACAGTACAGATGAGGTGATTTTACCTGTTCCTCGGCATGTAGGGCATAATTCACGATTGCTAATCTTAGCTACCGAGCGTACCCTTTGACGAGTTATCTGCATCAAACCGAATTTAGATAGAGGTAATATTGTGTGACGAGATCGGTCGCTACGCATTGCCTCTCGCATCATATTGAATAACTTATCGCGATTCTCGGCTTTACGCATATCAATAAAATCAATAACAATGATGCCACCCATATCTCTCAGCCTAAGCTGGCGAGCAATATGTTCAACAGCATTGCTATTAACTTCCATAGCAATATCCTCTTGCGAATCAGCATTACGTACCCTAGGGCCACTATTTATATCAATCACGTGAAGTGCCTCGGTATGCTCGATAATCATATAAGACTTACGCTTAAATGATACAATTTTACCAAAGAGCGACTTTATTTGACGTGTTATCTCGAAATGATCGAAGATAGGCTCACTCCCTTTATAGTGCTTAACTATCTTCTCCATATCAGGCTCTATCTGCTTAATATAGCCCTTAACTTCGTCGTAGGTCTCTTTGTCATCTATATAAATAGAGCTATACCCCGAGTCTAATCTGTCTCGTAGGATAGTGTTTGCTCTGCTCGATTCGTTAAGTATCAGTTTAATACCATCGGCACCTTGTAGTTTGTCGAGAGCCTGCTTCCATTTATCTAGCAGTATCTTAACGTCGCTTGTTAGCTCTGCTTCGGTCGAATCGACGGCTGCTGTTCTAACAATTGCACCGAAATTTTTGGGTAATAACCCCTTTAATAATACCTCTAATCGTTTTCTCTCCTCGCGCGAGCGTATCTTTTGTGATACCGAAATCTTACTCTGAAAGGGTAGTAGAACAATACACCTGCCTGGGATTGATATATCGGTTGTGATACGTGGCCCTTTAGATGATATCGACTCTTTCACCACCTGCGTTAATAGATATTTACCCGACGATACAACATCAGTAATCTTTCCGCCCTTGATATTCTCGTTCGAACGAGGGAAATCGGGGAATGAATAGATGCGTCTTTTGCGAGCAGTCTCTATTAGGTTTGTAAACGATTTGAAGCTGGTTCCTAGATCCAGATAGTGTAAAAAAGCATCCTTTTCGTGACCTATATCCACGAAACAGGCATTTAATCCAGACATAGTCTTGCGGACTTTACCTAGATATATATCTCCAACACTATAACCCATCTCCTTCTCCTCACGATTAAGCTCTACTAGCTTACCGTCCTCAAGGAGAGCAATATTGATTAGGTCATCAGTGGTGTTAATTATTAGCTCCTTTTTTATCACCCTGTTACAGTTTAAATATTTCAAAAAAACCTAAAGAACCGAAAACTGCGGCTCCTTAGGTTTCCTCTCTCTAGCATAAGTAGGCTACTTCTTCTTATGTCTATTTTTTCTTAGACGTTTCTTTCTCTTGTGAGTAGCAATTTTATGTCTTTTTCTTTTTTTACCGCTTGGCATACTCTTCAGTTATTAATATATGTGAATAAACTAACTTTTCAGGCTTTAAAAGCCGTCCAAGCACTACTTCTTTGAATCTTTTACTTTTTGCACGAAAGATTTAGCTGGCTTAAATGCAGGTATATTGTGTGCAGGAATAGTAATTGTTGTGTTCTTAGAGATGTTACGAGCAACCTTCTCCGCGCGCTCCTTAATAATATAAGAACCAAAACCTCTTAGGTAAACATTTTCGTTCTTTACTAATGAATCTTTGATGTTCTCCATGAACGACTCAACAATTTTTTGTACAAGAATTTTATCCGTTCCTGTGTTCTTCGCAATTTCGTTTACGATATCCGCCTTTGTCATAACTTTTTTTATTTATCTGTTAATTTTACTATCTTCTGAAATAACAATCCAGCCTCTTACGACTTTTGTGAGGCAAAGATAATGATA